>CANHIS010000246.1 GCA_947460255.1 Bacteroidota bacterium | reverse complement strand
CTGGCCGACGCGGTCCATCAATTACGGCAGCGACAAGGTGCGCATCGTCAATCCGGTCAAGGCCGGCGCGCGCATCAGGCTGCGCCAAAGCCTGGTTGCGGTGGAAGATGGCGCGCCGGGCGCGCATCGCATCACCGTGCGCCAGACACTGGAAATCGAGGGCGAGGCCAAGCCTGCCATGATCGCGGATACCATCCGCATGTCCTTCACCTGAAACGCAAGGAAAAAACAATGAAACTCACCTGGTTCGGCCATTCCGCCTTTCGCCTGGAATTCGGCAAGTCGGTTGTGATGATTGACCCCTTCCTGACCGGCAATCCTGCCTTTGGTGGTGATGCGGAAGCAGCGAGTGCGGGTGCGACCCATGTGCTGCTGACCCATGGCCATGCTGATCACATCGGCGATACCGCCGCCATCTGCAAACGCACCGGCGCCAAGCTTGTCACCAATTATGAACTTGCCATGTGGCTCGGCAAGCAGGGTGTCACCGCGCTTGATCCCATGAACACGGGCGGCACCACGGATCAGGGTGAATTCACCGTCACGCTGACCCAGGCTTTCCATTCATCAGCTGAGGTTGATGCGAATGGTGTTTTCCATTGCCTGGGCCTGCCCAATGGCATTGTGGTGACGCCAAAGGACAAGCATGAACCGACGGTCTATCACATGGGCGACACCGATATCTTCTCCGACATGGCGCTGATTGATGAGTTATATGCGCCAACTGTCGCGCTGGTGCCGGTGGGTGACCGCTTCACCATGGGGCCGCGTGCGGCGGCGCTTTCGGTGAAGCGCTATCTGCGCAATGTCACCACCGCCATCCCTTGCCATTACGCGACCTTCGGCATGTTGCTGCCGGACGCCAAGGGCTTTGAGGCGGAGATGGTTGGCGCCAAGGCCAAGGTGTTGGTGCCGGAAAAGGGTAAGGCGGTCAGCCTGTAAGCGGCCCCACGCATCGGTTGGTGCTGCATTGGCTTCATGCCGATGCAGCGCCGCATGATGCTGATCAAGCTGCGGGCTGCGCCTAGCGCTTACCAGGGGCGGCGGTGCGTGGCAGAATTTGACGGAAGGAAATCACGATGCGGTGCGACAGGCGCGTTTTTCTCGCGGGGCTGATCGGTCTTGGTGCATGTTCTGGCACGCCGCCGGAAGTGGCCAGATTGCCGGAATTCAGAGGCTTCCTTTCGATTGATCCCGTGCGCTATTCCATCGAACAGGGCGCGGATATGTTGACTCATCCGGGCCGCCTGACGGGCCAGCCATCAGAAACCGCACGCCTGATCCAGGCTCTCGAATTCTTGGCGATAGAATTACGCAATGGGCCGCGTTGGAATGTGATGTTGCCCATGGGGCAGCTTGCGGTGCCGGCAGCGCGGCGTGAATGGCGTGACGCCTTGGGCATCGCCGCTGACGCGCGCGCTCAGGAAGTGATTGATGGCCTGACTGAACTCCGCAGCGCCTTTGCTGCGCGCAGTCCGGTCGGCGCAGCCGCCGCCTTGCGCCCACCAGTTTTCATGCCGGGCGGGCAGGAAACGCTCAACCGTTTGGGGGACCCGCCCGCCCTGCCACGTACCACCCGGGCCATGCTGGATGCGCGGCAGGAATTAGCCTCTCAGAGTTTTGAGCGGCGCTCGGGCCAAAACTTTATCGTGCCGCTCGCGCGTGACGGGAATGCTCCGAATGGCGGCCGCGCCGTGCTGATGGGCTGACAATAACCCACGCGAGGGGTGCCCTTCAGACGAGCGTCCTCATGCGCCCGGCGCCACCAGCGTGCAATTTCCGGCTGAACGCAGCTTCTGGCAGGTTTGCTCCGCCTGGGCGCGCGTCAGCCCCTTCACTCGCGCGGTGAAGGCCGCGCTATTGCCCTGCGCAACCCGAGCCACTTCAGCCTGCCCGCTGCCACCGGCTGACGAACGCGCCGAAGAAGCCGCGCTACGCGCCAGATTTTCTGATGCAAAGCGCCCAAGGCTGACCGCCCAGCCATTGCCACCACCACTAGGCGGCGGCACCGCCCCTGCGCGGCCTAAGGCGGAGGCCGGCGCTGCCTGGGCAGAGCTGATCAGCCCAAGCCCGCTCCGTGACGGTGCGGCGGCTGGTGCCTGACGCGGCGCCGGTGGCGCCATTGATGCCGAGGCCAGCGATGAACTGCCCGAATCAAGCCCCGCCCGCCTGCGTTCTGCCGGCGTGAAGGTGCTGCCATCGGGGATCGGGTCCATTCGGACCACATTACCCAGGCTCGCGACCTGCGTGCCAGTCGGCGCGGCGGGCGCCGGCCCGGCGGCCTGAGCTACCTGCATTGTCGGCGGCGGGCTCTGCTGGCTGCGCAGCGCTACCATCGTGCCGCCATCCATCCGCCGTGGTCCGCGCGGAATATTGGTGCCGATATCGGCGGCGGCATAAACCTCAGCCGGGGCGCGGCGGGCGGGTGCCGTGGTGGCGATGCGTGGACCGACGCGCGCTACGTAATTGCGCGTCTCATCCGGCAGGCCGCGCCCGCCCCACAAATAATCCTCCAACCGCCGTGGCCCAGCATTATAAGCAGCCAGGAAGGCCGGGGAGCCGTAAAGCTGATACATCTCACGCACATAGGCCGCACCGGCCTGGAGATTATCATAGGGGTGATAGGGATCAGGCCCCAGATTGTAGCGCTGCGCCAATTCCCGATAAGTGCCGGGCATCACCTGCATCAGCCCCATGGCACCCACGCGCGATGTGGCGCTGGCGCGGCCACCGCTTTCCTGGCGCATCACTTCGCGGATCCAAAGATCGGGCACATCAAAGCGGCGGGACGCATCGCGGATCCAGGGACCCCAGGGGTCACTCGGTGGGCCGGGCGGGGCAACACTATCCGGGCGATTATAGAAAGGCCCATTCGCATGACGACCACCAACACCATCGGCACACGCCGAAAGCACAGCCAGCAGCAGCCCCAAAACTAAAGACCGACCATAGCCCAGTCTGAACCCGTGCATCCCCTAAACTCCGTCGGGTCTGGGATTTATGCCCCGAAACG
>CANHIS010000245.1 GCA_947460255.1 Bacteroidota bacterium | reverse complement strand
GTCTTTGTCAATTCCAAAACAACCTTGTTTTACCGGTAAGTAATTCCTGCATCATACCTTGTTTTAATAAAAGATATTTTTTTCTCTTTTCCTCATATCCAAGTATATCATTGTCTATATCTGTTAAAATTGTTGCTATTTCCCTTTGCTCTCTAATTTCAGGCAAAAGGATTTTCACTTTTTCAACATGTAATGGTCCGAAATTTAATTGTGCTGAACCAGTAGCCTGTCCATCAATTTGACCCTTGAAGTTAATTGACTTTAAATAATGTATAAAAAAGTTCTTATCGACTTTATTCGTTTTCATTTTAAAACGCATAGTACTGGTGTTCATACATAGTGGAAGATGGCGCTCTTCCAACTCTGATACTTTTTCTTCAAATTTCGAAACTGTTATTCCAGAACATGCAATAATAATGTCGCCCGCATCCGCTAAAAAGTGATTGTACCAGCCATAGGCCTCTTCTTCAGAAATGTATCGATTTGTATTTTCTAGAATTACTTTTCCATTTTGAATATTTGTCCCATTCAACAATTTTACTCCAATGGTTTTAAACTGATCTTTACGAACACCTGGTCCCTCCTGAAACCATATATGATCCTTTAAGTTGATTTCCTCCCAATCCCCTGTAAACCCAGGTAATCGTTTCCCACCTTTATGGGGTGGCGTCAACAACTCCTGCATTGCACCTTGTTTGATGGCTTTTTTCTTGGTGATTAATTTATCTAAACTGCTGATTAACGCATCAACATCACTCAAGGCAGTGGCTATTGCTTTTTGTTCGGTGAGGGTTGGGGGAAGGGGAACGTATATTGATTTAACGTCATCCTTATAAAGTGCCCCAAGTGTTGAACTTGCGTTTTTCTTTTTTAGTTGAAGTTGTCCTTGATTTGAAGTGAAATAATAGAATAGATATTTTGAATTTGAAATTCCATTCAGTTTCAATAGATAAAGATTTGGTGCAACCGTTGCGTATTTTGTTTTCATTTCAAAAAGGTACACGTTGCCTATATCACCTCTTTTTAAAAACAATAATTCTCCACCAAATAATGCTGTTTTTTTAAGGAACGCATATGATTCCTTATCAACATACCTTACCTCTGACATTTTCGAATTGTTCTCCAAGTCTGTTGAACGAACATACCAAGCAAATTGCTCATAATCATAGACTTTTACATTTTCGGCAACTGAAGAAAAACTGCCATTGGCATCATAATCTGTTAAAAGTTCAATTAAATCATTTACTAAATATAGTCTCCAATTCTCTGGAATCAGTCCTACCTCAGTTTGCTTGTATCCTGTCTTTGTTAACTCCATGCCAATCCCATTTTTTTGAGGTGTTCCGATACTTTGGATTCAAGTGATTGAGTTTCGGATGCTAAGTCTCCCAATTTGGTATCATAGCGTTCACCTAATTCTTTGATTCGAGTGGTTAAACGTTGTGAAATGGATTCCATTTCGGTATTAATCGCCGCTTTTACATTTCCTAACCATTTCAGGTCTAAGACAATCTGTTGAATTTCATCCATGGAAAGTGTTTTATACTTTTCCCATACGAGTTTCTCTAGCTTTTTGCGTTCTTCTTTGGCTTCATTCTTGATCTTCGCCTCTTCCTTAAAGAGATCTAAGTATTCATTCCATATTTTCAACTCTACCTTGAATGATTCCTTATCTTTATTAACTTTAATGCAGGTTTCAAGAGCGCCTTTGGTTATAGCACCTTTTCCACCTCTGCAATCTTGAAAAGTATCTCCATTGTCACCATTGTTTTCCTCTTCCAGTTCCTCCATTTTAGCCTTTACCTCTTCGGTTTTCGCCTCTTTATCCAATATCGCTTGGTATTCGGTTTTGAAGTACTTTTCAATAAGTAATTCCGATGAAATCAATTTGCTTTCAATGCCTTCAATTCCTTCAATTGGCTTATGCGTTACAACTCCTTTGTTTTTGGTTGATTTAATTTTTCGTCCCGGAACCTTTCCTATTTCCCAACCATCGGATGCAATCACATAAAGGTCATCCTGCATGATGTCGTTCCAGTAATCCATGAGGTGCTGGTATACATCGTATTTGTTCACTAAGGCAATATCGGAGAAGCGCATTAATAGATCTTCACCAATTTGGCTGATCAATTCTTTAGGTTTACAATCTTTTCCCTGCTTCTTTAACAAAGCCGCCGTGTCATTTTGCCAGGCATCCAAAAGATTATTGAATTGCTTACTGTAATCTTTAAATTTTTCATGACCGTAGATAGTTTCCTTAATCTTGAACTTATCCACTTTTAGATCAACATAATTTTCATTTCGCTTTTCAAACAAGACAACTCGCAGAGAAGGATATACATTCCAATAATTATTTAATGCGTCAATATCTCGAACTGGAATGCCTCCATTCAAATGAGCATGTAAATCTTGGATATCTTCATCTTCTTGGGTGTTGATATACCTGGGGATATTAAGGTTGTATTCATTCTTTTCTATTTCCTCAATTGAAACCTTGCGACTGTACTTGTCAAGTTCTTTTTCCGAATTGAATACTGCAACGATCTTGTGCAGATCCTGCTCGCGAAGGCGGTTCTTGTTTCCATCTTTAATAAATCCTTTGCTACCGTCCATCATGAAGATATGCTTGCGGTCAGCAGCACCTTCTTTGTCCATCAAAATAATACACGCGGGAATTCCCGTACCATAGAACAGGTTAGCTGGTAAGCCAATAACCCCTTTGATGAATCCTTTTTTAATCAAATTCATTCGAATAGATTCCTCTGCATGTCCTCTAAAAAGAACGCCATGAGGAAGAATGACTGCTGCTTTACCATTGCGTTTTAATGATCTAAGCATGTGCAAAAGGAATGCATAGTCACCGTTTTTCTCAGGTGGAATCCCCAATTCGAAACGATCAAATTCATCGTTTTCTGGTTCAATTCCTGAACTCCAATTCTTCGTCGAAAATGGCGGATTTGCGACTATGTAGTCGAACTGTTTCAATTGGGTTGGGTTCACTTTGAACTGCGGCTCTGATATAGTGTCGCCTGTCTTG
>CANHIS010000244.1 GCA_947460255.1 Bacteroidota bacterium | reverse complement strand
TGGGCCCCAGTTCATACATGATAGTAACAGACATAAACCCCATGCTAGCAGTTATGAATTAACTATTAAGGGCATTAGCCGTGCACGAGAAGTTCTGGGATTTGACAGAGTATCTGCTCTAATGACAACCACTAACTTATCACTTAACTATCCTGTTGAGATAGTTGATGAATATGTTCAGCAAGGATTCAATGGTATATTCTTAAGGAACATTAGCCCATACGGATTTGCATTAAGGGGGGATAAATCAAAATATGAAACTGAAAAGTTTATTTCATTTTATAAAAAAGCATTAGACAGAATTATCTACTATAATCTTCAGGGTATTAATTTTACTGAAGATTTAGCTAGAATATTTTTAATCAAAATGCTCTCGCCATTCAATGTTGGATTCGTTGACCTTCAATCGCCTGCAGGTTTGATAAATGGCGTGATAGTTTTTAACTATGATGGAGGAATTTATGCAACTGATGAAAGTAGGATGTTGGCCGAGCAAAAAGACCACACTTTCAAGCTCGGAACAACCGATGATTCTTACAAGGATATTTATTTTGGAAGCAAAGCTCAAGAAATTTCGAAAGTTTGGATTAATGAATCTCTTGCGGGGTGTTCAGAATGTGCATTTCAACAATACTGTGGAGCGGACCCAGTACATAATTATGCAACTCAAGGGCATATGTATGGATTCCGGCCATCAAGCGATTTTTGTAAAAAAAATATGGAGATAATTCGACATCTCATCGAATTGATGGAAAGCGACTCTCGTATTAAGAAAATCTTTGAAGGTTGGGCTAAAATTAACTAAAATGTTTTTTAATAATATTGTTGATTAATATGATTTTAAGGACCAGAGGTAGGCCAATTAACATAGATAATCATATAGTTGGTAAAGTTTGCAGAGACTTTGATAATATTGATAGCGACTCAATTCTCATTTGGGAAAATGATTTTGCAATAGACTTTAATAAAATTAGATTTAGTTGTTTGTTAACAACTAACGAAAATGTCGTTGTCAATGAACAAACGCGTGTTGTTTATAAGATTCCATCATTAAACCATCTTGTTGATGGAGATATTGTTTCCGTTGGCAACGACGGCAACATTAATACACTTTATCGCGCTAACTCATTTCATAATGCCTTGCTTGCTACAGAAAGGTGTAATAGTAATTGTTTAATGTGTTCTCAACCTCCAAAAGACAGGAACGATATTGAAATATTACACGATATACATACTCGACTTATCCCATTAATTCCTAAAGATTGCATTGAACTTGGCGTAACTGGTGGAGAACCAACACTGTTGGGGGAAAAATTCTTTACCTTAATGAATCAACTTAAAGTTGAATTACCTCAAACAGAAATCCATGTGCTCTCAAATGGCCGTTCTTTCGCATGGAACAGATTGGCAAGAAGATTAGGGGAAATAGATAATAAGAGGTTAATGATTGGGATTCCTCTTTATTCAGACTATTATCAAGTTCATGATTATATTGTTCAAGCGAATCATGCCTTTTATCAAACAATTCTTGGCATTCATAATTTGTCACGATATAATCAACGCATAGAAATTAGAGTAGTACTCCACAAACAATCAATACCACGCTTGTTAAAGTTGGCTAACTATATATATAAGAATTTGCCTTTTGTAGAACATGTTACATTCATGGGATTAGAGTATATCGGTTATACACCAAAAAACATAGAGAAATTGTGGATAGACCCTTATGATTATAAGGATGAATTAGCTGAAGCAGTAGAATATTTGGCTGGTAAAGGCATGAACGTATCAATATACAACTCAACATTATGTGTGCTTCCAGAAAGAGTTTGGCAATATGCTCGAAAGTCTATTTCAGATTGGAAGAATGATTATCTACCTGAGTGTTCAAAATGCGTAAAACTTGATTCTTGCGGCGGCCTATTCACATGGAATTTAAATAAACATAGCGCACATATTCGTCCATTTTTAAAAAACTGATTTCAATTACTTTACATAATTGACATGCATGCAAAATATAATTAGATTTGGTAACGAAGGACTTTCGATGGCTGCGGAACCGGAATTTTAACTTCATCTCAATTGAGCCGCAGTTAAATTTTGACCGATGCTTTGTAAATCGAATCTGAATTTTTACTTTTAGGTGTTCGACATTTCGTCGGACATATGCCGAAAAAGAGGACGGAAACCGAATACATAGTAAAATGGTGGCATGGGAATGTTGGGTAATCCTAAAACCCAACCGTTAAGAGTCGAGCGTGTCGATTCGGGTCACTGACCTCAACCAAAGTGGTGAAAAAAGAAACTCTCGTCGAAAGATGGGGGTTTTGTTTTTATCTCCTCACAATTCCACCCACTGCTCAAAGGAAATATCCTGTAATAACAGATTTGACAAGCCATCCACCACAATATGACATCTGAAATGAGGAAACACAACCGCTCCGTTATAGTGTTGATGCACAAGGATGGGTATAACCAAACACGGCAGGTTTTCGATTGAAAAATCTGCTTTCAGTTGTTTCCAGTCAATATTCCTATTAAAGGTGTTTTGGTTGGTTGTTGAGATTTGTTCCAAGGCGGGTACGGTTGTCAATTTTTTGAACTTCCCTTGTATGAGTAGTGTGTCCATAATTCGTTGAAAGCGGCTATGCTACTGCTTTCTATTGAATTTGCCTAATGTTATTAATCAAGTAAAGAGGCCAATTGAGATTCATATTCGTAAATCTGTAGAAATAACAATTATTGATTACAACTTATATATTATTGGTTATAGAAATTATTGCTTTCGGACAGATAGTTTTAGACCTTTGCATGAATACAATAAGTAGTCGGGGGTTCCGAAAACCGTATAGAGTAGGAGTAAATCTATTTTTATGAAAAAAATAATTTCAATTTTATTATCATTTATGTTCTGTTTGATTTCAGTGTCTTACTCGCAAGAACGGATTAATAAACCTAAACCTAAAATTGGCCCCATACTTTCTCAACTAACAGAAGCGAAGGGATGGTTGCTGAACCCCGAATCTCAATGGATTTCAAGAAAAAAT
>CANHIS010000243.1 GCA_947460255.1 Bacteroidota bacterium | reverse complement strand
CTAAAATATCCAAGGCCTGATTTCTTTTGTCTGTATGCCAATACTGAATGGCGTAATCGAGCATTTTTATAAGTGCTTGTGGATCATCCGTTGAGGAAACAAGTGAAGGGTCTTGCGCAATTGCATTTCTTGTAGCTACGATGTTCTCATAGATTTTATCAAGCTCTGCACTTGAACTGGCGCCAAGTCCTGTAAGTGAATTTGCCATAACGGCGTTGTAATGGTCGTTTGAAGAAACGCCACTTAATACTGCTACATTGATCCCGTTTAAGCTCATAGTAAAGTCCATTTTTTTAGTGAATTTTTTCTCGTAGTTGAAGGCAGAAACCACCCCGTCAATCACACAGTAATTATTTTCATCCCCTAGCGGCACAATCACATAGACATGCTGCCAGGAATCACCACTGTACATCGTAATGCGAAACTTGTGAGGGATTTGGAGGTTTGTCAGAATGCTTGAAACAAAAATGCTCATGCAATCACAGTCAACACCGGTATTTCGTTCCGCCCAGCTGCGTGCAGGACGTCTGAGTTGTTCTAGTCCGAGCTTGTCTAATTTGTATTGGATATAACCATAGACAAACTCCCAGATAGCCTGACATGTAGCCTCGGTTGTTGACCGTCGGAGCAATGGAGCAATTCGCTTGGTGTCGTCAAGGTATTTCCAAACGACTTTCTCCATTAACTCCACAGTATCTGTTACCTCGCCGTCTTCAACAATGACGCGGTCACGTTCTTCGGGCTTTGGGAAATACTGATTGTAACGGCTCCCATCTTTGATAGCTCGATAACCACTCGTTACGGTTTTGGCTGGTATTTGTGCGAGCGCATTCATCAGATGAGTTTTTCTGAAGGGGATTGATAAAACAGACCGTTCACATAGGTGGTGAAATTCATTTCCAAGGGCACACCCAAAATGGTCATCAAGTTCTTTTTGTCACCTGCTTTCCAGGCTGCTATTGCTTTGGGTATGTTTTTGACGATATTCGTCACGAGTCCTTTCAAGGTGAACCAGTCGAGTTCCAATTCAATGGTGTCAATTTTGGTAAGCCCCAATGGTTTGATAGCAATGATGGTGCCCTCCGCATCGGACTGTGCGAGCATTTTGCCTTTGCTAGTGAGCGTAACAACGGGTTTTGTCAACTTCACAGAATCTCGTGAAGGATTATTGATCTCAACTTCCGTTCTAAAAGAAATGCCGTTAAGGGTAACCGAATGGATGCGTGGATTGACTAGCCTGGCGTTTGCCATCTCTGAGACATTCTGCATTCTGAGTAGTCTGACTATGCCATAAAGTACTCCTGCACCAAGCGCTATTCCAACGACCTTATTCATTACTTCTTCTCGGTTTTATTGAAGTAATTATTAAAGCGCCTGGCAACGCTGTCCATGAACTGCTTGACGAAGTACCCAGCCGCAGCTGAAGCCGCAGCGTAGATCATCACATTTGCCAATCCTGGCAACGTAATCTCAGAAAGTAAAGGTTTTGCGGTTACCGCTTTAGCGACACCTCCAAGAACTCCAGAGGCTGTTGTGAAAATAGAAGTATGCGAATGTTGAGACATGAAGTTTTGCTTCGATTAGGAAACAAACTTCGGGAATGGGAAAGTGTGGAAAAGTCCTGATAAGGTGTGTGATAGTATAAGCAGATTAGTGAGGGTAAAATGTTATTTTTGAAGGTAATAAAATTCAAAAATGCAACTGAAATAAAAAAAGAATAAAACGCAATAAAGCTTCGCATATCACCCCATTTTAGTGCGGCAAAGCGAGGTTTTGTTTCGGATATATTTCAGTAAACTGCAAGCATAACAAACATGAGTACATCAAATTAAGACACTGAATATGGAATTAACAATAACGGATAGTAATGAGAATTTTTCAACTTGGTCAACAAAAGGATTTGTAACCGAAGAACTCAGGGAATCTATTTCAAAAGCTTCCATTCTTATAGTACCTTTTGAAGATCTTAGAGATACGCCAAAGCCAATTTTCCCGATCGGGACAGAAGAAATTCTAAGCTATTTTAAGAAAGAACTACCAGTTGAACATCCAATTGATATCTGTATAACGGATGAAGATTATTTAGAATTTGCATTCTACAGTGACTACAAAAGACTTGGACACTTTGTTATTAAAGCAGTTGCCATCCAAGTTTTCGTTGGCGTTCTTTCCCCGTTTATATATGACAGTTACATAAAGCAGGATGAGAGTAAACCTCAAATTCAAATCATTGATAATTCAACCACTAATATTGATAACTCAACTTATGTGACAACACAAAATCACATTAGTACACTTTCGAATAAAAAATATTTAGAACCAACCTATATAAAATTTTCTGTAACAATTGTGGACACATCAGGTACTTCCAAAAAAATAAGTTATGAAGGACCAGCTGCGGAAATTGACACGGTACTAAATGCATTGAAAGAATATGAAGAATGAACAAATCATTGAGAAACTCAATTTAATCAATTCTCAATCATATTCTCTCGAAGAACTAGACAAAGAATTACAATTGATTAAAGCAAAATATGTAAAAGAAAACAACCAAAAACAAGCCAAGCAAATTTGGATATACCAAACCATTATTGAAATTCACAAACTTTATCTAAATGCTTTCACTCTGCTCAAAAACAAGAGTTATTACGAGGGATGGTGTCAATTAGAAAGAGTTGAAATAACAATTGGAAGCTTAAAGAGACATTTTATGTTTGATAAAAAACAATTTGCTTTATGGCATATTGAAAAATCGATGAAAAATCTTCAAGTTATTTTTCCGTATCGATTTTTCGGAAGCTCGGAGCTTTTAACGAAAAAAAAGATATGTAGCGTTTGTGATAAAGAAATTACAATTAGAAATTCTTGCGGACATATTGTTGGAGAAATCTACAATGGCGAAATGTGTCATCGAATAGTTACTGAAGCTGAAGTTTTAGGTTTGGCTCTTGTAGAGAATCCTGGCAATAAATTTTCGGTAATGTTTCTGAAAGATGAAAAAACAGGGGAGCAAATTGACCAATATAGCTATGATATTGTTAACTATTTATTTGAATAT
>CANHIS010000242.1 GCA_947460255.1 Bacteroidota bacterium | reverse complement strand
CGTCTCAAATTAACTGGTTCTCTATCTGAATATAATTTTCTGTTACTTGCCAAGGCATTCTTCACTGTTCCATGAACATAAAAATCTAAAAAATTATAAGACGCGCCTATATCCATATTAAAATAAGTAGCATTTTGAATGCTAGGAAAAATTGCTGGATCAAAAGACGGGTTATTATCATAAAAAGTAGTTTGATCTAGATTACTTTGAATAAACCCTGCACTCATACCAAAAGATAATTGATTCAAATCAACATTGTCTCTCGAGAACATAATATGATGGGCATAGGTCAATTTCATTCCTGTTTGAGAGTGATACCCATTCCTATCATTGAACACTATCGCTCCTCCTCCAGAACGCTCTCCTAATGAACCATTGATACTTAATGTTTGCAGAGCTGGAGCACCTTCTTGACCGAACCATTGCTGGCGACCTGTTAATCTAACTTTTGTACAATTAGCGGCACCCGCCATTGAAGGGTGAATCAAATAATAATTATCAGATAAATAATCTGAGTAAACAGGTAAGCCCTCTTGTGCATTAGAAATTTGTGCTATAAAAAGCAAAGAAAATAGATAAATTTTTCTATAATTCATTTTTTATCGTTTTAATGAGAAATGCGCTTTAAATTCTTTAATGACGTTATCTTCTATATATTCTACTTTAAACCAGTAATCCGTTGAAGGCATCAACATCCCGTTGAACGTTCCATCCCAACCCTCACCTGTCGAACTAATTTGTTTGAGTAGTTTTCCGTAGCGGTCAAATATATAAATTTTTGCGCTTGGTTGATTCGCTAATCCTACAATATTCCATTTATCATGTATCCCATCACCATTTGGTGTAAAATAATAGGGATAATCTATAATTTGAACGCCCTCAATGGTCAAAGCATCACAACTATAAGCAATGCCGCCCTCTGTATCCCAAACATAGATGATATGCTCTCCCAAAGATACATTCTCAAACACATTACTGGTTTGTCTCGGACCTTCGTCAATACTGTATTCATACGTACCATAACCGTCAATAGTAACCGTGATGGTTTGACTGTCACTAAACGCATTACTTACCGTATAACCTGCCGTTCCCGTTGGAATCCAAGCTGGTCCTGATTGAATAACATCAAATGGTGCCGATGTTTCACTACACGGAATTGGGCTTATTGTGGTAACCCTAACTGTATACGTTCTTGTTGCTCCTGCTAATGCTGATGTATCAACAGTATACGTTGGTCCTGTTCCAATTGGTGTTGCAGTGCCTTGCTCAAACCACTCAAAGGTATAATCTTGTGGATTACTGATGCCACTATCCAGTGTTAAATCCCGAACCACTATATCGTTTTGATTCACACAAATCGTAGTAATACCATTTTGAGTTTGAATAATTGGGTTGGGATTGCGAACCACTCGTATGTTGATTGGCGTTAAAGCATAACAATATGGTTGCGTACTGCTGGTGTTTTCTACTTTTACCCAAATCACATCCGTATCCGCAGTGTTTTGATACGCCATAGCCTCTGCCGGTGTTAAAGCTGGTGCTGGTGGATTACCATTAGTTGGGATGCCGTTGGCGTCATTCTCACTTAGATAATAACTCACCGTAAAAATAGTTGGGTCTTGGGTGCCTAATATAGTCGACTCAAAACTCGTTATTAAATCAATCTCATTTACGCCATCGTAGAGATTACCAAAGTTATCACACTCCGTATACTCTTGAGGACCATTGGCAATAGCTCCATCCTCTACTGTAATGTTAAACTGACCCGTACTCTCACATCCTGTTTGATCATTAACTACTCTAACATAAATGATTTGTGGATCGCTCGTGTTGGTAAACGCCGTTGGGGTAGTAATAAGTGATGCCGCTGAAAGCAACGGATCGGTATAAAAAGTAACCGTAAAGGTCGATCCTGGATCGGTTTGATACGCTCCAATTAATCCGAAGTTATTCAGCGATGGATTCCCATTAATTTGTGAAGTCAAATCAAATACACCCGTCTGTAAGGCTGGCGGTGGAATAGTTGGATTTGGATCACATATACGATAGGTGTTATTCAATGGCAACTGCGCTATCTCTGGCAATGGATTGATAATAAAGCCTTGTCTAACGGTTTTAAAACAATCGCGGTTGGTATAGTCTTGGTACACATTACTCGATACTGCAATATACACATACTGAACCAAATCTACTGGGTCTCGATCAGGTGGTGCTACATTTAAAAGCGTTGAATCGCCAACCAATGCCGCTTGCGGTGTGGCTATCGCATTAGTATTTGCTTGTAAATCTGCCAAGGTTGGATAGTAAATAAGGGTTACATTAGGATCGCCATTTCTGATAAACGATTCATAGAGTGTTAGATCTACAACGCCTTGACCTGAATTCACTATACTCTCGCAAACTGCCGGAAGCACACGCTCTGGAGTAGCTAAACTCGGATCTCTTGGTGTGGGAACGGGTAACACGCGAATCGTTAAAGTCGTATAGCTTATACAACCCGCAGTGGTGGTAACCATAACTCCTAAGGTTTGAACTGCAGCACTGGTGTTTTGATAACTCGTTGGCGTTGCTATGGCAACGCTACTGGAGGTTACTGGAAAACTTGGGTAATAAGCTACCTGATAACCCGTGCCTTGGTTAATATCATTATCTCTAACGGTTAAATCAAATACATGAAATTGATTGTTGGGTTGCGCATCATCATCACATAAACTCAGTGGTGCTGGTGTGGTTAAGGCTAATGGTGTATTAATTATAACACTAAAAGAACCTAGATTAAAACAACCTGTAGCATTGTTCTCCACTCGCATCCATATGACTTCATTGTTATTTGCTGTATAACTTGTTGTTTGTATGATTGGAGCTGTACCAGCACTCGCCTCTGGCTGAGTTCTATAAAAAGTAACCGTATAATTACTCGGAGCCAATGGCTGTTGCCCTAATACCATAGCTGTATTGACTGTTAAATCAACGCTAGTAATCGCATCTTGGGGATTACTATCCTGATCACAAACTACTATATTCGGAATATTTACTGGTGCAATCGGACTTGGATCTATGGT
>CANHIS010000241.1 GCA_947460255.1 Bacteroidota bacterium | reverse complement strand
TAATGAAGTTATCCAACTCGCGTTTTCCTTCTTCATTGTCACCCGTAATTTGCATAATGTACTTATAATTCTCTGCAACTAAATCCGCATTTAGGTTAGCAAGTGCATTCCTCATTCGTTCCGCATGATCAATGTCTGAGCAAAAGACTATTGTCTTGGCAAAACGATCGAATCCTTTGAGAAACTCAGTGAGCTTTCGTGCAACAGCATAAGTACGTTCTTCAATAACCAAATTCCGATCAAAATCTTTTCGATTGTACATTCGGTCTTCAATTATGTTTCCGTCTTTATCCCGTTTACCTTGTTCAGGTCTCCATCCCTCAGCATCTACATTCAAATTGACCCGAACCACGCGATATGGAGCAAGGAAACCATCATCGATGCCTTGTTTCAGGGAATAAGTAAAAACAGGTTCTCCGAAGTAATCGATATTGGATATATCCTTCGTTTCTTTTGGTGTTGCGGTTAGGCCTACATGGGTCGCTTTGTTGAAATAGCTCAAGATTTCTCTCCAGGCACTTTCTTCATTTGCACTTCCTCTATGGCACTCATCGATCACGATCAGGTCAAAGAAGTCGGGAGAAAACTGCTTGTATGCGTTGGCATGTTCATCGTTTCCGCTCAACCCTTGATAAAGAGCAAGGTAAACTTCGTAACTTTTGTCAATCATTCGGTTTTTAACAACCGTCATTTTATCTTTAAAATGCTTGAAATCTCCTCTTCTTGTTTGATCAATTAAGGCATTTCTATCTGCAAGGAAAAGAATTCTCTTTTTTGCACCACTTTTCCAAAGTCGATGTATAATTTGAAATGCTGTATATGTTTTTCCTGTTCCGGTAGCCATTACTAATAATGCACGATTTTGTCCTCGTGCAATGGCCTCTACGGTGCGATTGATGGCAATTTGCTGATAGTAGCGAGGTCTTCTACCACTGGCATCGAAATAATAATCTTGTGATACCACTTTCTCTTCCTCATCTGTAGTGATCCCCTTATACTTTTTATAACGCTCCCATAATTCATCGGGACTTGGAAATGCTTCGATATCCAACTCCGTTTCCAACTCACTGCTTAATCCGGATCTATCATGAAATAAAAAACCATCACCATTACTTGAAAACACACAAGGAATATCCAACAATTTGGCATAATCCAAGGCTTGTTGAATCCCATGACGAACGGAAAATTTATTCTGTTTAGCTTCAATTATTGCAATCGGAATATTTGGTTTGTAGTATAAAATGTAATCAGCTCTTTTTCTAATACCTCTTGCTGTCAATTTACCTCTAACATAAATTCGCCCGTCAGTGAAAGAAACCTCTTCCAGAATTTGAGTGGTTTTATTCCATCCCGCAGTTTCAAGGGCTGGTGTTATAAATTTTGTGCAAATATCTCGTTCTGAAAGATCTTTTTTATTCATCGCAAATAGGGTGAAAACTCAATAAATATAATGTTTTTGAAATATTCGATAGGTAATTCATTAACAATAGTTGGTATGTTGTTTAGAATTCAAAAATAGTTCTTATCGAATCGAAATGACGCAATTTTCAGATTATTAGTAAGATTCATTCATCATTTCCTTCATCTTTTACAAATAACCGCAAACCAAGCGGAATCTACAAATCATTGACCCGAGTTGTCGGGCGATTTTCGATACAAACCGAAATTTTGGTTAGTGTGTCGGTATTTCATGATTGTAAGTAGCTAAAAAATAGTATTTGTACTACAAAAAATAGTACATGTACTATTTTTTAGGGTGGTGGATAAGTTACACTGCGTTATTTTTGTGTGTTTTACCGTTTGTTCGCGCGTAAACCGCCGAAGTTGTGTATCTATGTACTGTCTACATTTGATAAACTTTTAAATTTTGAATTATGGCATTTAATGGAGATGAGGGGTCAGTAGTTACCCTGGCAGAAGCTTCCGGTTGGACAGCGAACTACAGAAGAACCGTTCGAGAAGGTGAAATTATTGCTCAGTTTGTAGGACGAGAAAAGCTTTTGGAAATCTTAGATCAGGAAGGATGCATGGGTATTCGTCTTTATTACGGCATTGGCGATGATGGTAAAAAGAACATTGTGGCAGTTGGTGCAGCTGCAGATGAAAACGATATGACAGAAGGTGTGATTTTGGAGAGGTTTTTACCTTGTCCACCGAGGTGTTCAGGACGAAACCCGCTAAATTCCTAATTTTTGAATTTAGAATATTTAAGTGATATTTTGGGTTACACGGGAATCGGAAGTTCATGTCTTCCGATTCTTTTTTGTTTTTTCATTTATTCCAACCAAGCAAAAAAGTACCCTTTTAGGGTTTTATTCTTCGTGTCAATCCTATATTTTGTTTCCAACGTGTTGACGCTGCTTCTATTCCTTTTTACCTCAGTAAACCAGAATTTATTGATTAACCTTCATTCGTCGATTGAGTTTTTTCTTCTCGTTATTTTTTACAAATGGATTTTGAAAGGATATAATATCGGTAGGTATTTGAACTTCATCATTCCTTTATTCCTTTTAATACTCGGCGCAACGATCTTAAATTTTGGATTCAATGAGAATTATACGTTTTTAAACGTCTCTCAAAAATTTGGACTACTTATTTTTTCACTTCTATACCTATATTACGCGTACAATTCAAGTGCATACGATAAATTGACCGATTCACCATATTTTTGGATCAACGTTTCAGTGCTTTTGTATAATGCGAGTTCAATTTACATTTCCATTTTTGAGAACTTTCTTAGAGATGAGAACATTGAAGCATTCTATATGCTTTGGCCTTTACTTCAAATCAGTGGGATTTGTTACTATTCCTTATTTTCTTTTGGCTTATGGAAACTGAAGAATTGATAATAGTTTCTACTATTTCGTCCACAATTTTTATTACCGGATTGATTTTAGTTATTATCGGTCTTGTAAGTAGTTTCAATAAAAAGCGAGTACAACAGAGACAAAAATACGAGCTTGAACTCAAAAACAAAGAATTAGAAATGATGAACGCTGTTGTACAGGCTCAAGAAACTGAACGCACCAACATTGCCAGGAACTTACACGATGAGGTGGGAGCAATTTTAGCCATGGCTCAACG
>CANHIS010000240.1 GCA_947460255.1 Bacteroidota bacterium | reverse complement strand
TTGGATTCGGGAGGCTGTCTGGTGCATTCAAAAGCCATTTGCGAAACTTTGCAATTATACTATCACTAGCATGAAGCCCAATATAACTTAGGAAACGCTCCTTCTCATTTCTTTCATTTTTTAACCATTCTAAAATTGTATCTTCAACTAACTCTGATTCTATTACTTCGTTGGAAATAACCTTACAAGAAGGATTGAAGCTCAATACATTCTCCCAAGAAATTTTATCGAGTTTTATCCTTTTTTTTGAGGGGGTCTTTTGCCATTTCCCGAAGAGAAATTTAATTAGGTCCAAATCAATCTCACTTTTTCTCAGTATATCTGAGGTAAGACCATTTTGAAATGTAAACTCACAACAAAACAAGTTATTGACTTGCTCACTAACATTTTCTTCATCAAGATTTGAATAAACATAAACATCACCAGAACGGAGGTTGATTTTCCTGGCCAAATTGTTGTATCTGCTCGATAACACATAATCATCGTTGTAAAAATCTGATTGTTCTTCTTTATCCAGCAAAACATAGTTACCTGTAAACGGCAGCCATTTATTGGATAGAGTTTCAACATTATAATCATTCAAATTACAGTTTCCTTCAGAGGCAGAATGAATCAAAAGAATTAGTTGATCAGTATTATTAATTTGATGGTCTTGAATCTCAATTAAATTTATCACACGAGTGACAAGTTCATCGCTGATGTTTTCACTTGATATCTTGAATAATTTTTTAGCTACTTTTTCTGTTAATAAAGACTGCTGAACTGCTAATTCCGCAAATGACAATATGGTTGGAATTGACTTTTCATTTTCCAAATTCAAAAGCTTACTTCTGGATAGTTGAATTTCAAGGTCATCATGATGAATGATAATCTGATCGTTGGCAATATCTATTTGTGCCAGTGCGATTTCATGGGATTCAGACTTTATAGTGATTTTATCTTGAACGTCTTTGAGATCCAAACCTTCATTACCAATTAATTCAGACAAAAATTCAAGTTTTACCTTGTTTTCAGATATGTCACCTGTACGGTATTCGAGAACTACCTCATTCAATTTATTGAATAACTGGATTTTAATATCCAAACTTGCAGTACTTACAACTTCAATAAGATTTTCGGAGTTTTCTTGAGATGAAAGTTTTACTAATTCACTATAGAGCGTTTCGTTTCTGTTTGGAACCAAGTTGCCATATTCAGACAATGAATTGGGAAGCTTTGTGAAAATTGTTCTATGATTTTTTTCTATATAAGCATCAAGATGAGTATTGCCCTTGGAAAAATAGTTTTTCTCTACACCTTTAATTATTGTAAATGTGTCTTCTTTTTTTGTAATGTAGTAATTAGTAAAAATATCGATACCTACATTTCCTGCAAATTGAAGGAAGTCGATAATTTCTTTGCTATTTAATGCATAGATTTTATTTGTTAAAACTTCAGCATTCTTATCAATTTTTAGACAGTCTAGTTCATAGCCAAATAAAAACTCCCTATCCGGTATTTGAACATCAAATGTTTCATTCAAAAGTGTCTGAATCTCATCATAAACATCAAAATCTAGATTGGACAAATGGGGGTGGTAAAATGGAAACGATACGGCTTTAATTTCGCCTTTGAAAAACAATGTACTCCTAGCCGTGCTTAGGTTTTCAAGTTCTTCAACATTGCTGGACTTATAGTATTTCTCTATTTCTGAGAAAATCTGAATCCTATCCTTTGAATTTGATGAAATAATTCGATCGGCTATTTCTTGCCAAAATGGTATTATAATATTTTCATAAACTATTGTTTCTTCTGATAGTAAATAAACTTCTAACTCTTTATGACGTTCTAGACTATATATTTCATAAGGTTTAAGCCAATTCTTTTCAGATGATTTGAGAAGATGCTTTAATTTAACGCATTGACCAAGGTTATTTTTAAATATTCGAAGTTCAGAAAGACGTTCAATTTTCTTGTCATCAATCATGTCACGTAGAGCTACGAAAACAGACATTTTTTCGGAAGCTTCAAGTATATCTACTTTCCCGCAGCTTATTATTTCAATTATTTTTGTCTGACTTCTTAACTGGCCGTTTGTGTTCAAATAAGGACTGTAGTTTCTGAAAAATTCATAATCATCAAGATTGGTTAAACTTGTTTTCAAGCCAACCTTTTTAAGAATGTAGGTTATTGATGCTAGGTTATTATGAACAATTAGGTATCCATGATCTTGAACTTGGGCTATCTCATTATCTGACAAAAGATGCCCATCATCAAAATGAAACAGTTTTAATGCTTTTAAATTGTTTTTGAAATTATCAGATTGGACTCGATCTTTGTTGAAATATTGCAACTCTTCAAAAATTACATTTATTCTTGAAGTGTCATTTTCTATCCATTTGTTTACATGTATAGCAATTTCTTGCTTTTGAAGTAGTGTGAAAATATCAAAGGGCAGCGGGTTTAGTTTTTGAAATGCTTTATCTCTTATCTGATCCGGTGATTCAGGTCCCCAATAAAACCAGTTAAAACTTGAAACTCCATAAATTTCTGGAGACACTTCAATGTTTGTCTTTTTGATTTTCGGTTGAAGATGCGTCAATGTAAAGTTATTGTCGGTCATGGATTGCCGAACAGGAATAAGCTTCTTTAATACCTTGGTGATTTCATCAATGAATGGTTCTTTAACCCATTGCCTTTCGTAAACATGACTTTCACTGGAGGTTAGGAGGGAGGCATATAGGTCTAAAAATTTTTTGTGTTGCCCCTTCTCGTAAATTAATAACAACTCTATTTCCAATCGCTTGGCAATTACTCTCAGCAGACGCTCATTGATACCGTCTTCTCCTTGGGTACCCTTATGAAGAAACGTTCTTGAGCTGGCTTTGTAAAAAGCATTAGAGTGCAGAACAAAGTTGAAATTGTGAACCTCCTCACTCAATGGGAAATACAAGTAGAAGTTTGGAGCTCCTTTAAAGTATTCACCTATTTCATTGTACCCCCTGAAGCCAAACAGGACTTCGATATCATCTTCTTTTTCAAATTTTGTCTTTTGGTCGTTGTTGAGCTCTTCTGCATTTTTAACGCCAAATCTTATAAATAAATAATCTT
>CANHIS010000239.1 GCA_947460255.1 Bacteroidota bacterium | reverse complement strand
TCAACCCATGTAGAACTGATTGGCGCTAGTAGTGTAAATGATCATGGTCGGTTTGTTTATCAAAAATATATTGGCGATATACCATTTTCAACGCATCCAAATTTTATAAATGCCATTAAGGATATTGTAAGGCAATATAGCATTGATGCTGTCTATCCGGCCATGGATAGTGTAATTGACTTACTTAAAAAGAATGAAGATGAGATTGGATGCAAAATAATTGCGTCGCCTTCTATAACCACAAACATATGTCTATCTAAGAAAAAAACCTATGAGGTTCTTCAAAATGCTATCAGAACACCGATGCTTTATCTTTCGGCAGACGAAGTTGAAACCTTTCCTGTTTTTTTAAAACCAGATATTGGTTATGGCTCCAGAGGAGTTGCTAAGGCTGAGAATAAATTACAAATTTTATCGCATCAGGAAAAACATCCGAATTGCCTAATTCTGGAATTTCTTCCAGGAGACGAATACACAATTGATTGCTTTAGCGACAGCCAAAGAAACTTGCGTTTTGCAGGCGCGAGACAGCGAAGGCGAATAATGAACGGCATTAGTGTAAATACTGCTACTCTAAGTAATAGCAAGGAGTATTGGGAAATGGCTGAAAAAATTAACAATGCGTTAGATCTTGAGGGAGCTTGGTTTTTTCAGGTTAAGATAGATGCAGACGGCGAACCCGTGCTATTGGAGGTCGCAAGCAGATTGGGAGGTTCATCAGCTGTTTATCGGGCACAGGGTATCAACTTTGCTTTGCTTTCTATTTATTCTGCGTTTGCATTGCCAATAACTATAATGCCCAATCACTTCGAAGTGGAATTAGACAGGGCCTTGAATGTATGTTTTAAAGCAAATATTAACTTCAACAACGTTTATATAGACTACGATGACACGCTTCTCATTGGCAACAATGTGAATAGTTCACTTATGCGCTTTCTATTTGATTGTTTAAACAAAAACAAAAAAATAATACTCATAACAAGGCATGCAGGAAATTTAAATGAGAGCTTAAAAAAACATAGAATATCTGAGTTTTTCCACGAAATAATACATTTGAAGAACGGAGAAAAAAAGTCTGACTATATACCTCATAATGATAGTATTTTCATTGACGATTCTTTCGCTGAGCGCAGTGATGTAATTCAAAAATGTGGAATTCCTGTTTTCAGCCCCGATATGGTTTCAGACCTAATAATTTAAGGTTATTGCGTTTATCGATTTAAAAAAATGAACCCACAATATAGTTCAGACACACCACAAAATAAAACGACCTATGCACAAAAGAGAAGGTAAAATTATTGTTCCGGAAGAGTCGGAAAAAAGAATTGAAAGTTTAGATTCAATCAAATCCATACTATTGGAAAACATTGATTATCTGGGAGAAAGATGGGCGAGTCATTTACCTCTTTTTTTAGGTAGTTCGGAAATCGCAAGAATGCTTTGGCTCAACACTGTTTATCAAGCCGCCATAAATGTACCTGGGTCTCTAGTTGAATTTGGTAGTCAATGGGGAGCATCTTTAAACCAGTTTAATATGTTTCGTTTAATTTATGAACCTTGGAATGTTTCAAGAAAAATTATCGGTTTTTCGTTGTTTGAAAAAGGATTTAAAGACGTTAGTGAAGCTGATGGGAAACTAGCTCGCGAAGGCGATTACAGTGTGAAAAAAAATTGGGAAACTATTTTGGATAAGATCCTTAGCCTTAACCAATATCCCAGCCCAACAGGTAAAAATCATAAAATCATTGAAGGAGATGTTAGTGGAACTTTTGAAAAATATCTTCATGAGAATCCTGAACTGGTAATTAGTCATGCGCATTTCGACCTTGACATTTATACGCCAACAAAAAACATTTTGGCCAAAGTTGCGGAGAGGATGCCCAAGGGTGCCGTAATGATATTTGATGAAATTAACCATCCTGGTTTTCCGGGCGAAACATTGGCTCTTCATGAAGTTTTCGGCATAAATAAAATAGCTCTTCGTAAATCTACCTATCAACCCTATTCATGTTATTTCGTCATCGAATAAGCAAGTTTGCCCAATATAGAATAGCATACATTTCATTTCTTTAAGAGCTACATAATTGATGGAACGTGAATATCATTTGCCTACTGTAAGTGTAGTAATGATCACATACGGTCATGAGAAATTTATTAGGCAAGCAGTAGAAGGCGTTTTAATGCAGGAATGCAATTTTTCAGTGGAGTTAATCGTTGCAGATGACTGCTCACTGGATAACACGTATGAAGTGATGCAACAAATATTGGACACTCATCCAAGAGCATCAAGGATTCGATACATTCGACATTCGAAGAACAAAGGAAGAATAGATAATTCTTTATGGGCACTGGAACAAAGTAGTGGCAAATATACCGCTATCTGCGAGGGAGACGATTATTGGATTGACGCCTATAAACTTCAAAAACAGGTTGATTATCTAGAAGCGAATCCAAATTCTGCAGGTTGTTTTCACCATGCATTCATAATTGATAAGAACAATGAAGAATTAAACACAATATATCATCCATATGTTTCCCAATTCCTTTCCTATAATCAGGAAATGGCATTAACTTGGCTTGGTAGCTCTTATGCGACCTGTTCCTTGATGTTTAGAAGTAGCATACTTTTGAATTCGCCTAATTGGTTTAAAAAAAATGTTTGTGATGAATTCTTAGACATTTTAATCACGCATTTTGGTTCATTGGATTTTATCGACCAGAAAATGAGCGTTTATAGGATAACCGGGGCGGGAACCTGGACTAGTTTAAGCACTACACAACAAGTTGAAGATTTACTGAATCGAACTTTGGTACTCTACAATGAAGATTCTTTTAGAACAAAGTATTCTAAGTTTCTGATTAAAAAAATCAAAAACTTATCAATTCAATTAACCTTTGATAAATCCCTCAAACGAAAGAAGCGTTTTCGTTATTTTTCAATTGCCTTAAAGTTTATAGAATTTAATAGAGTTGGGCATTTTTTATTCGTAATACGTTTTTTGATTGATCCAATTTATAATATTGCACTAACGAGGAAGTTGGTTAGTCTTTTAAAATCAAGTTTTTTGAAAAGAAAATAAGCGTATTTTA
>CANHIS010000238.1 GCA_947460255.1 Bacteroidota bacterium | reverse complement strand
CGGCGCTCCATGCGGGGCCGGGCGACGCGGCCGAATGGGCGGCTTGGCTCCAGTCTCATCTCGAAAGGGTCCTTGCGGGAACGTGGGATGAGTGTCAGTGCGGCACCAAGCTGGCCATCATTCCCTCCCACCGTCTCTCCGTACGGGACGCCCGGAGGCTCGATGATACTCCTTTCGGCGTCATCCCGCTTGTGGCAAGGGCCGTGCTGCTTGGGCTTCCCTTGCAGGGTCCCGGCCGCGCCCCCTCCCTGGACGCGTTCGACAAAGGTTTGAAGGGCACTCGGCGCAGGGTAGCTCGGTTCTCTACATCCGGGTACTCTTCCACGGCGGGTATTACTTACTGGAACTTGTACTGCTTATCTGGCTCGGCCTACCCCATGGCCGTCTTTGAACTGCCCACACAGGTAGCAACTGAGCTTCGGCAGCTACGCAGCCAGACTGTCCGGACCCGACGATGGTTGGACCAAACCCAACTTAGCGGCGTGTTTGAGACGGCAGGGCTCCCGCGGTTGCACGACCCTGTCATCACGGGCCACCTTGCTTTGCTAGGGCGAGCAGGGCGGGGGGATCCGGGCTGGCATAAAAGGCCGGCGACGGGCGACCCGGCGTATCGGGCACTGGGCGCCACGGTGCGCGCCTCTTATGGCGCCCCGCGCTTTGGGCTGCGTTTCCGGGAAAAGCTTGTGTCGGCACCATGGGGGGAACTCCAGGACCTGGCCAAGGAGGTGTGGTATGAGACCTACCAACACACGGCGGGAGTATACTTGGCAGGCCGCGCAGCCACCCGCCGATTCTGGCCCACAGACGGGGGTGAGTTCCGGCACTTTTTCACGGCGCCCCGCAAGGCCGTCCATGGGCAGGCCCGCCTGGCAGGCCTGCGGTTCCTCACTCAAGGAGATACCCCCAAAGGCGGAGATCCCGGCCCTGGCGCATGCCTTCTCTGTTCCAATGGCGGTCCGCTCCGCTGGCGTCCGTTCGGTCGGGCGGGTAGGGGGGTGTGCGCGTCACATCCGGAGATCTCAGGGCATGCTGCGTTGTGGAGGCTTTCTGAGGGCTGGCGCACGGGACTGGAAGATCTAACGACGCCACCCACTGCAGCGACGTCGCTTCCTCCCCTGGTCCCGGCCGCCCGCCCGTGCCGGCTCTGCGGTAAGGGTGAACAGGGCAGCGAGCACTGGGCTGCTTGGTGCCCGGTCATGGGGGCGGTTTGGGAGGGCATCTTCCAATCCCCCTCCACTGCGGAAGGATGGCACTCGGAACTTCCGCCCGCACAACGGATCTGGCGCCTCCATCTCCTGCATCAAGCACGGTTGGAGCACTTCGCGCGGGCGCTCGGGACCGGCCCCGATCCCAACGTGACTGACACGGTCAAACACCTCGCGCGCATGTGGTGGAGGGCGCTGCCAGCCACAGCCCGCCCGGCTGTTTGTGCGCCGTCCTGGTTACGACCCTTCGCAATGGACAGGCAGGTCCGGCAACGGCGACGCCCGGCTGGCGAGCTGGCCCCGTGCGTGGAGTGCGAGCGATGGGCGCGTGTGCAGTTAGTGACGGCAGGGCCAGCCCCCTGGCGCAGGCCCTTGGGCCCGGTGACTCGACAGCGCCGAGCCCCGCGGCTTCTTACGGTAGGAAACGTGGCTGGCCAATGCCCGCTCTGGCGGCTCGCTCTCTCTCCGTTGGCCCCCAGGGCCATGGTGCGGACACCCTCTGGCGATCTTCCCTGGCCAGTCACGGAGGTCCCGGGCTGTCTGCCGGCCAATTGTACCTGGCGAATCTCGCAATGCGAGTGCGACTGCGAGCGGCGGGAGCTGGTGTCCACAGCTCCACTGGCCACGGGCACCCTGCTCGTAGCAGCCGCATGCGACGGGGTGGCCTCGGCCGTGGTGGCACAAGTGGACGGTGGCTGCCGGAAGTTCGACGTTGGCAAGGTCGGAGGAGCGGGGGTGGTGGTGTGGCTCTTGTGTGAAGGGCAGGCCAGCCGAATCCACTCTTGGCGGGCACCTCTGCTGGCAAACCCTACGTCAAACCTAGCTGAACTTGTGGCGGGGGCTTACGTGACCACCCAGGCGGACATACTGTGGGCGCACGCCACACGGGTCGCGACGGAGCTCGGGTGGCCGGGACCTAGTCAGGCTTTGGCGCAAGGCGATTCACGCTTGTCGGTGCAGTTTTGGACTGGGCGAGGGCGGCTCCGTAAGCCAGAGCTCTTGAGGGCAGTAGCCGCGGCTGAAGGCCGGCGGCCATGGGTGGCCACGCGGTGGACCTGGGAGCAGGTGCCCCGCGTTTTTAACAAGGAAGCTGACAAGGAGGCCACCCGTGCCATCCAGGATGGGGTCGCCTGGCTCCGGCTCCGACGACAGGGCCTCCCGGCGGCACAGCTGAGTTGGAGGGCCCAGGCTGAACCCCTCGCCCCCTTGTCGACCGCACCGCCCTCGGGTTCGGGCCTTGTGTTACTCGAGGATGTACACTGGCCCGCCTTGGTTGCGGCCTTGGCGACGTCAGAGGTTGGGGTCTCGCGCTACGCGAACAACGTTCTCCAACAACGTGCAAAGGGCGACGGAGGCCTGCTTATCCCCTATCAACCCGCGACCCACCGACCTTTGGGACGTTGGTACCCGCGCGCGCTCTCCGTCGCCACGCTTTCGAAGGCCGTGCGAGACCGGCTCCTTCGGGACACCCGCCGCGCTGGAGACCTCCGGGCGGCTCACATGGTCCTGCTCGCCCACGAATGGCCAGCGTGCGACCCCCGCCGTGCCTTCGTGGCCAACGTGGCTGGATGGCGCAACCAGTTGGCCGCATGGGGGGGTTTCCGGCCCGGCCAACTTACGCGGGGCGTCGGCCGAACCAAAGAGGGCAAAGAAGTAGGTAAGTGGTTAGGCCAGGTTTTGCCTTACACCACACTGCCCCAGCTCCGGCAGCTGGTGGCCGCGCAGAACGGCATTTGCAGCGATAGCCTGGCTGCCTTTGCGCGCGAAGTCCAGTCCTTGGCGTGTGCCTTGTTAAAAGGACCTTTTGACGCGCGCGCCCTGTATGGCATACTGGAAGCACGGGAAACGCAGATCATGTATGCACTGGTGACGCGTATTCAGGCTGTTGTGGGGCAGGTTAGCATGGTATGGCTTGCAGATG
>CANHIS010000237.1 GCA_947460255.1 Bacteroidota bacterium | reverse complement strand
ATTTATCAGGAACTAGTACAAATATTAATACAAATTTTACAAATACTAGCAATTGGATTAATTCAAAACAAGATAATATTACAGGAACAGCATCATCTATTACTACTACAAATTTAACTTCAGATCGTGTAATGATTACTGATGGTTTACAAAAAGCTGCAGTAAGTTCAATATCTACTACACAATTAGGATATTTATCAGGAACTAGTACAAATATTAATACAAATTTTACAAATACTAGCAATTGGATATCATCTATTGCTGGCGGTACATCATCGCAATGGACTACAAGTACTGGGTTAATTTATTATAATTCAGGGACAGTAGGAATAGGTAAAACAAATCCTAATACATCTTATAAATTAGATGTATCTGGTAATGTATATGTTGCAGGTTCTATATTTGCAACAGGTAATATAACAGCATCATTTTCAGACGTAAGATTAAAAGAAATTGTTGGTAATATTCAAGATCCTTTAGAAAAAATTATGAATATAAATACATTTAAATATAAACCAAATCAATTAGCTAAAAATTTATTTATATGTAATAATGATGAAATACAGGTTGGTTTAAGTGCTCAAGATGTTCGTGAAATTTTACCAGAAGTTGTTTCACTTGCAGCTTTTGATACAAGTAATATAGAAGGGGGTGGGGTTGTTTCAAAAACAGGGGAAGAATATTTAACAATATCTTATGAAAGAATGGTACCTTTACTTATAGAATGCATAAAACAATTAAATGAAAAGGTTAAAAATTTAGAATCAAGATTATAATTATAAAAAAGTACATGTTAGAGTTTTTCCTTAAGCTCTTCTTAAACCTTTATAAATTAAAAAAATAACCCCGACATGTACTTTTTATTTTTTTATTTTTATATATCATATGTTAGAGACATAAATGGCTACAAATGTAGATCTCATTAGCATAAGTTCAAATATTATTAATTTAGCATCTCAATATGACAAACAATTATATTATGATGTTGAATCAGATTATATTATCAATAGTAATGTATATTTAGAATACAATTTTAAAAATTCCAATTTATTATTAATAGATAGTAGTCCATATGCTAAAAATCTTGTAAATTATGGTGGTTATTATGTATCAAATAGTAATACTAATAGTTTATTTTTAGATACTAGTAATTATGCTATTTTTAATGAAAATAATTGGTTATATCAAAGTAATTTAAGTATATCTGGATGGTTTAGAACAGAAAATTTTCAAGATGGTGATGAAATTTTTGATATTTCTTATCAATCTATTAATCATCCAATAATATCATCAGAAAATATTAAACCTGTACAAATTAATAAAAATGAATATTATGTTGCATTTACTGATACAAGTTCAACAAATACAATCACATTTTTAAAAGCAACAAAATGCGATATATTAGTAGTTGGAGGTGGAGGAGGTGGCGGTGGAGATATTGGAGGTGGTGGAGGAGCAGGAGGTGTAGTATATCAAAAAGGTGTAACATTAGCATCTGGAACTTATACAATTACTGTTGGTGCTGGTGGTGCTGCAAGATCAGCATCTGCAGTAAATACACGTAATAGTGTAAATGGAAATAATGGAAATCCGTCAAGAATACAATTAAGTGGAACTACACTATCAATAAATGGCATAAGTTATGAAGGGCTTGGTGGCGGAGGTGGTGGAAATTATAATAATAATACACCAACAACAGGTAATAATGGAGGATCAGGTGGCGGTGGTACAAGTGGTAATACTGATACTGTTTCAACAGGAGGTTCAGCTACACAAGGAAATACTATATTCGATGGATTTTCATTAGTTGCAGGAGGATACGATGGATCAACTGGTATTCGAGGAAATGGTTTTATACCAGGTGGAGGCGGTGGAGCAGGAGGAACAAGTGGAAGCGTAGATGGAGGACAAGGAGTTCAAATTAATATTACTGGAACTAATCAATGGTATGCAGCAGGAGGCGGAGGAGGTGTAATAGGCAGTGATTCATCTTTTGCTATTGATAGAGGAGGCAAAGGATGTAATGGAATAGGGGGTAATGGTAATTTTATAAGACAAACTGATATTTGGACAAATTATTATACACAAGATTCTAAACATAATGGAACAGATAATACAGGATCTGGTGGTGGTGGTGGTGCTTATAATTTTGGTCCAACACTACAATTAAATAATGGAGGCGCTGGTGGTTCAGGGATAGTTATAATAAGATATATATTAAGCGACAGTTTTGACCAAACATTTTTTAATAGTTCAAATGGATTAGTTGCATGGTATAAATTTGACAGTAATTCTACTAATATGTTATTAGATAGTTCAGGAAATGGATATAATTTAACTAATAATAGTGCTACATTTAATCAAAATTTTTATAGAACTGGCAATGGATCTGTACAAATGACTAGTAATTTATCAATACAACAATATTTAGATATTAATAGTAATATTAATCCATATAATATATGGAATGGAAGTGGTATAACATTTACTTGTTGGTTTTATATGAGTACATTATCAGGTAATTATGCAAGAATCTTTGATTTTTCAAATAATAATGTTGGAACAAATCCAACAAATTATATAATTATTCAAAGAAATAATGCAAATTTTACAATACAAATTGGTTATGTTATTAATGGTACATCCACTTATTTTATTCCAACAAATTTTTATGTAGATGATAATTGGCATCATATATCATGGTCAATATCACCAATGGGTGTATGGACAATATATATAGATAATATTTTGCAAATTTTAAGTGGTACTCAAGCTACCGGAACATTAACAGGAACATATCCAACAACATTACCAAATGCTACTTGGACAAGAAGATATATAGGAAGATCTGCTTTTTCAGCAAATGGGTGGTATGTAGGTCATATAGATGATTTTCGTATATATAATAGAGTTCTTACAGCATTAGAAGTAAATTCATTGTATAATATTGGATATAATATTGTATTAAAAAAAAATAATAATAGGCTATCGTTTGAATTAAATAATACATCAATATACAATACAATATATACCGATAATACTTGGAATCATTTTATTTGGAATCTTGAAAACGCCTATATAAAATTTAATAATAGTTCTAAAAATACTTATACTAAAATATTACCAGCTGTCAATAGAT
>CANHIS010000236.1 GCA_947460255.1 Bacteroidota bacterium | reverse complement strand
GATAAAAATGAGTTGGATGTTGATTTTATTCAAAGTCGACCACTCACAGAAGAGGAACAAAAGGAATTGAGTGCATTTATTAAGAAGATAAAAGAAAATAACGCAAAGAAGAAATTAAAAGCGGCCTAAAAGTCCTTATCCAAAATCAGCTAATTTATTTCTTTAGAGTTTTATTTGAAATCGCTAGGAAACCTTTTTACGATTTTGGGCTATTCAAAAGATTAATTTTGGTCAAAGGACAAGTTAGTTTAAAGCCTTTGACCAATAAATCCAATTATGGCAACAGAAATAGAACACAAGTATTTAGTTATTAAAGACATTTGGAAAAAAGTAATTCCAAACAAAAGTTTTGAAATCAAACAAGCCTATTTACTAACTGATCCTGAAAAAACAATTCGTGTCAGAACAAAAGGTAAATCTGGATTTATAACTATTAAAGGCAAGTCAAATGGTGCTAGCAGACTTGAATTCGAATATGAAATACCAATTGAAGATGCGATTGAATTAATCAATAAATTTTGTTCTAATCTAATTGAAAAGACTAGACACATTGTAATTCACGACAATAACACTTGGGAAGTTGATGAATTTAAAGGTCTCAATGCAGGACTTATTGTTGCAGAAATAGAATTGAACAGTGAGGATGAAATTTATTCAATACCTGATTGGATCGATAAAAATGTAACCGAGGAATTAAAATATGCCAACTCAAACTTATCCATCAAACCCTTTTCAACTTGGTAAATGAAAGCTTAAAGCGAATTCGAAAATCTACTGTTTTCGAAATATGCACAAGCATTCGCAAAATGGAATTTCGAAACTAATAGAAATCAACAAAATCCTATTATGTAATAAATTATGTTGCTAAAGTTTTGAATTACAGAGTGAAGAAATTCATCTTCCTTAATTTTTTGGGAGTTATTTTGCCTTGAGGAAAGTATAGTGAAAGATGATTTGAGATAACTCATTAGTAAAAAGGGAACTGAACTCTCTTGCTGTCCACAATCGCCCGTTGAAAGATGAATAAACCATTCGTAAATCATCCTTCAAAATCGATCAAATTTGCAAGAAATTCAAGTGCTGCATACTAAAGCAAGATGAATTACATTTGTTAGTGGAGAAGAAATTATGATGCGAACCAATCTGGGGAAACTGCTCTTCCCAATCTATACTTTACTTGTGCTGGGATTGAGCAAACAATTGCATGCACAAAAGAATGCAAACACAACCGCAATCGGCATTTCGGCGATTTACAACTTCCAAACAGAATCCTTCGGAAATGGCTTGCGCTTAGCAGTTCCTATCGGCAGAAACTTCACCTTGGTGCCCCAAGTAAGCTACTTCTATGGGTTCAACCAAATACACGAACTGCACGAACAACTCAACTTGCATTACGCACCTTTCAGACTTGGTGCCTTCACTCCTTACGCTATCGGTGGAATCTCTGCCAACCAGTGGTTTAACTACACCGAATCTCCTTACAAACAGGCTAGTGCGCTGTCGTTTCTTGCAGAAGTAGGTGGTGGTGTTAATTTCCGTTACAAACGTTTAGGTATCTTCGCCGAACAACGCTACAACCCGATGTGGAAAGAAGGCTCATTGCATGTTGGCGCATTATTTTATTTCAAAAAGAAAAAGAAAGGCCGTGGTGGTCGCGGACGTGGAAACGAATGTCCAGCATACCTATAATCGATATCCCATGAAAAATTTCAAATCATCCGCCTTATTCCTCAGCATCTTCGCTGTAGCAATTACCTATACCAGCTGTTCAAAACAACGCACCGAAGAGCCCATCCTCAACGCATATTCGAAACCTGAAAAGTTCATGTACGACAACCGTCCAGAAGAACAGGTGTTCGTTATCAATGGCGACTCTGCTGGCCCAATCATCGGAAACCAAGGCACGCATCTCTGGATGGACAGCACCCTGTTCATGTTCGCCGACAGCACTGATGTACCCTACCCGATCACTATCAAATTGGTGGAACTTTACAAAGCCAAAGACATGATGCTCTACGAAATGCCAACTGTAGCGCAAAATGTTCCGTTGGTTACTGGTGGCGAGATCCGCGTTCGCGCCTTCAAAGGAAACACCCCGATCTACTTAAAGCCTAACAAGGTGTATCCTGCCCAGATGCCAGATGAAACACCACTCAGTGCCATGTCGATCTATTATGGCAAAGAAATCAGCACAAACATCATAGATTGGTACGATCAGGCATCAGCCGTTTCCGAAAACCTTGGCATCAACGCACTTGAGCAAATCGAACCTGATTCAAACTTCTACAGTATGCTCATTCCTGCATTGGGATGGATCAATGCCGATTTCCTTTACACTTGGACTTCAGGCAACGCCACCTTGAAACTAGAATCGGATGTGGATGACCTCACCAACGTGGTGAAATATGCTTTCTACCCTCAAACGCGCTCGGTTGTTCAATTCTATAGCAATACTTCCATCAACCTTCCAGCTGGAGAGCCCGTAACCATTGTATGCTTCGCCATGAACACCCAAGGTGTGATGCATCAATTCATTGAAACAATCAACCCAAATGCTGGCGAAAACATCGTTAACGTAACCATGACTTCAGTTACAGATGATGGGTTATTGACTTTAATGAATGATTTGTAGTTCGTAAAACGTAATTCGTACAACGTAACACGTAATTCGTGTGTTTATCAACGTTGCACTTAATACTTAATACGTAATACGTTGTACTCAAGACTAAGTACTCAAGACTAAAGACTAAAGACTAAAGACTAAAGACTAAAGACTAAAGACTAACCCACCTGCACCAACCTCGTCGCTACCCTGCCATCTGCTGTAACCACACGAACCAAATAACTGCCAGAAGAAAGGTGCGACACTGGCAATTTAACACTGTGGTTTCCTTTCAAAACCGGAATGCGACCCAATGATCTACCTTGGAGGTCGTTCAGTTCAACATATTCAACTGCGTCGTCTTTCCAAGTAATTTCAACTAGGTCTTTAGCTGGATTCGGGAAAACCATCAATTCGAAGCTCGAATCTTTCAGTGTTTTCAAGCCTAAACTGCTATCTATTTCAGCAAAAACAAATTCGCCAAGCATCACACTGTCTAACACGAAATAGCCGAATTTATCGATTGTGCTGGTGAAGGTAGTTCGTGCTGCATCCGTTACCT
>CANHIS010000235.1 GCA_947460255.1 Bacteroidota bacterium | reverse complement strand
GTGACAACAAAACGCTCCCACCCCGGATTGGGCGTGCCGCCGCGCGCGGTGATGATTTCCACCTGATCGCCATTTTCCAGCACATGGCGGAGCGGCACGATCTTGCCATTCACCTTGGCGCCAACAGTGGTATCGCCCACCTGGCTATGCACTTCATAGGCGAAGTCAACCGGTGTCGCACCGCGCGGCAATTCGATCAGATCACCCTTTGGCGTGAAGCAAAAAACCCGATCGCGATGCAGTTCAAGCTTGGTATGTTCCAGGAATTCCTGAGGCTCAGCCGCGGTTTCCAGAATTTCGAGCAGATCGCGCACCCAAGGATAGCGCTTCTGATCCCGCCCTGATGCCGGACCTTGCTTATAGCTCCAATGCGCGGCCACACCATTTTCCGCGATGTCATGCATTTCCTTGGTGCGGATTTGCACTTCGATCTTGGCATTGCGCCGTTCCGGCACCGTGACACCCGTATGCAGGCTTTGATAGCCATTGGTCTTGGGTGTTGAAATCCAATCCTTGAAGCGGCCCGGCACCACGCGATAGGAAGAATGAATGGCGCCAAGTGCCGCGTAGCAATCGCCCTTTTCCGGCACGATGATGCGAAAGGCCATGATGTCAGATAATTGCTCGAACGCGACATTCTTCTTCTGCATCTTGAGCCAGATGGAATAGGGCGATTTCTCCCGCCCTTGAATATCCACCACCGTAACACCGGCATCGGCCAAAACGCGGCGCAAATCCGCCTCGATCTCCTCGATCAAATCAGCGCCCTGGCCACGCAGATAGGTCAGGCGCGCGGCAATGGTCTGCCAGGCTTCCGCATTCATTTCTCGGAAGGAAAGGGTTTCCAGCTCCGTCTTCAGCGCATCCATGCCGATGCGTTCGGCCAGCGGCGCGTAGATTTCCAGCGTCTCCCGCGCCTGTTTGCGGCGGCGTTCCGGCTGCGGCATCCCTGAAATGGTCCGCATATTATGCAGCCGATCCGCGAGCTTGATCAGCAGCACGCGGATATCCTCGCTCATGGCCAGCACAAGTTTGCGGAAATTCTCAGCCTGCTTGGTGCGTTCGGATTGCAGTTCAAGCCGCGTCAGCTTGGTGACGCCATCCACCAGCCGCGCCACTTCCTTGCCAAAGCGGCTTTCGATATCGCCAAGCTTGAGCGACGTATCCTCAACCGTGTCATGCAATAGCGCGGTAATGATGGACCCGGTATCGAGCCGATAGCCCGCCAGGATTTCCGCAACCGCGAGCGGATGAACAATGTAAGGCTGCCCATCATCGCGCTTCTGCGGCGCATGGGCTTCGGCGGCCATGTCATAGGCCGAGGTGATCAGCGTCCCATCAGCGCGCGGATCATAGGCAAGAACATGGGAAGCTAGTTCAGCGCCAGGCGAAAGGCCGCGCCCCGCGGCCAGACCTTCAGGCGCGCGAGGAAAATCCAGGGGGAAGCAGTTAGTGATGCTTCGCCCCATCGGCCTTCCTATCGCTTGCCGCCAAGTTCGGCGGCGATGGCAGCTTCCAGATCATCGGGCGCCATGTCTTCGGCGCCGGCGTCCGGCAGGGCTTCTTCCTGCACATCCATGATGCCGAAGATGTTTTCATCAGTGGCGATCAGGTCAATCACTTCTTCCTCGGCGGGCTCGGGCTCCGGCGCGCGCTGCAAGGATTTGATCAGATCAGCTTCCAAAGAAGGAAGATCGGCCTTTTCTTCGGCGATTTCACGCAGCGCCACAACCGGGTTCTTGTCATTGTCGCGATCCACCGCGATCTGCTCACCCCGGCTGATATTGCGCGCACGCTGCGCGGCCATCAGCACGAGCTCAAAGCGGTTCGGGATTTTTTCGATGCAATCTTCAACGGTGACGCGCGCCATGAGGGCTCCAAAAACAAAAGGGGCGCGCGGCGGGGGCCGGGCGCCCGGCTGGACCGGTTCTTTGGGTCAAATAGTCGCCCCGGCGCCGCTTTGCAAGGATTTCAAGCGCCTGGGGCCTCATGTAGGGGTGATGGGCCGCAAATCCTGCGCCGGCAGGGCAGCAATCAGCGCGGCGATGGGCTGCTTGAGGCGCGGATGCACCCAGTCAGGCGCTACCTCGGCCAAGGGATACAGAACAAAACCGCGCAGATGGGCGCGCGGATGGGGCAGCACAGGGTCTGGCGCATCCCGCACCAGCCCATCCAGGTCAATGATATCAAGGTCCAGCACGCGCGGCGCATTGGGATAGGGCCGGGTGCGTCCAGCAGCGTTTTCAATGGCTTGCAGCGCGGCGAGCAAACCCGCGGGCTCCACTGCGCCTTCCAGCAGCGCAACCCCATTCACATAGCGCGGTGCGGCTGGGTTGGGCGGGATGGGCGCGCTTTCCCACCAACGGGACGCCGCCACCACGCGCATCCCCGGCAAGGCACCAAGCGCCGCCAAGGCGGCCTTACAGCTTTCCAGCGGCGGCGCGCCATCACCCGCCGGCAGGTTGGCGCCAATCGCGATTAGCGTCTGTCCGCTTCGCATCCGCTCAACCGACATGCGCTAAGCCTTTGTTTGATCGAATTTTCCGAGCCGCCAGGCGATTCCGCTTGGCTTGAAAATGCTCAAGTGTCGGTCGCATTTTCCGAGTCGCCAAGCGCTTCCGCTTGGCTTGAAAATGCTCAAGTGTTGGTCGCGTTTTCCGAGCCGCCAAGCGATTCCGCTTGGCTTGAAAATGCTCCGGGACACTGGGCATGACAGCCCAGAATTTTTAGTGTAACAAAAATGTCCGTATTTGAACGCTAGTTTCGAACCATTGAGGATCATTTGATGTCTGCTCATGTTGCTCGGCGCCAGGCTGGCCTGGAACGCGTTGGCCTTTTCGTTGATGGGGCCAATCTCTACTATGCCACAAGGGCCTTGGGGTTCGAGGTTGATTTCGCCGCCATGCTGCGGTTTTTCGGCGGCTCCACCTATCTGGTGCGCGCCTGCTATTACACTGCCCTGATCGAGACCGAGGATTACTCCCCGCTTCGCCCGCTGACGGATTGGTTGGCCTATAATGGCTGGCGCGTGGTGACCAAGCCCGCCAAGGAACAGGCGGACCCCACCGGGCGCCGGCGCATCAAGGGCAATATGGATATCGAATTGGCGGTGGATATGATGGAATTGGCGCCGCATCTGGATCATGCGGTGCTGGTTTCCGGCGATGGCGATTTCCGCCGCGTGGTGGAAGC
>CANHIS010000234.1 GCA_947460255.1 Bacteroidota bacterium | reverse complement strand
CCGGGGGAGCTGACCGAACTGGTGGTGATGCTGCGGTTGGTGACAAAGCTTTCGGTGACACGGAGGACGCCCGGATTAGGCGAAAGCGCCAGACCCGCGAAGCCCGTGCCGATGGTGACCGTGCCGTTGGCGACGGTGTCGCCGAGATTGGCGTCGGCCGAGACGCTGACGACGCCGCCGTTGACCGTGAGGGAGGCGAAGCTGTTGTTACCGCCGAGGACCAAGGTGCCGTTACCCGTCTTGGTGAGACCGGCGCCCGCGAAGTTGCTGCTCGCCGACTGGGTCACGGTCCGGGAGGTGCCGACGACGATCGAGGAAGCCGCGTTGAGGACGGTCAGGTCGTTGGCGATCGTGAGATCACGGTTCAGGACCGCGAGCGCACCGCCGTTGAGCATGACGTGCGAGCCGGCCGGCAAGGCCGAGGCGCCGCCGAGATTGAGGAGACCGGCGTTGACCTGGGTGAAGCCGGTGTAGGTGTTCGCGCCCTGGAGATCCAGGAAGCCCGGACCGGCCTTGATGAAGTGGTTGAAACCGCCGCCGGTGCCGTCCTGGACGACGCCGGACAGGATCACGCGGGCAAACGGGTTATTCTGCGTGAAGGTACGCGCGGCGCCGGCCGTGGCGCCGTAAGCGGCGTCGGAGAGGCTGACGGAGCCGCTGAGCGTGAGGTCGGCGTAGGCGCCGCCGTTGGCGTCGAAGACGGCGTCACCGAGCATGACGACGTTGTTGGCGAGGCTCAGGGCCTGCGTGACGCGATTGAACCCGAGGTTCAGATTCGGGCGCAAAGTACCGCCGTTGAAGACGAGGCGGCCCGAGCCGAGGGCGTTGACGTTCGCGACGTCGAGGATGGCGCCTTGGTTGAGGGTCAGGTCACCGGAGAACGTGTTGGCGGTGTTGAGGTTGACGAAGCCGCCGCCGTTGGTCGGAGCGATCGACTGGGCCTGGACGGTGTTGCTGAGGATGCCGACCTGCACCGAATTGGCGCCGACGAGGACGCCCCGGTTGAGGGAGAGCATGCCGTAGCCGCCGAGGCGGTAGGTGGCGTCCGCGCCGACGCCGAGGGTCGCCGCGGTGTAAGCAGCAGCCTGGAAGGTGAGGCCCGACTGGACGCCGCCGCTCAGGAAGAGACGGCCGGCCGGCGAGACGGTGGCGAGATTGAGCGCGGAGCTGAAACCGACGACGTCGATGCCGAGGACACCTTCGGCCATCGGGGCGGTGCTGGCCCAGGTGACGGCCGGAGGCTGGCCGACGTACTGCAGGCTGAGCAGACCGAGGGCGGCGCCGTCGGAACGCAGGGTGACGGTGCCGCCGACCGCGTCAGGGGAAGCAAGGCCCAGCTGGGCGCCGGGGTTCACGGTGACCGCGCCGGAACCGAAGGCCCGGTTGGCCCCTGCGCCGGTCAGGCCGACGAACGAAAGCAAGGAACCTTCGTTGACGGTGATGGGCTGGGCATAGGCCGGGCTGAGGGCGCCGAGTCCCAGCGGATTCTGACCCCACTTCTGCAACGCACCCGGGCCGGTGATCGGACCGAGGATGTTGGTGTTGGAATTGGTCTGGGCGTCGCCGCGGAAGGAGACCGGGCCCTGCAGGTTCAGCGAGTAGAAGTTGAGGACGGCGTTGCTGGTCGTACGGATGACGACGGGCGTGCCGAAATCATTGTTCGCGTAGGCGTTGACGGTCAGCGCGTGGTAGACGGAATTATTACCCCCGATGTTGGAGTCGCTGTTCACGACCATCTCGGACAGATAGTACATCTGCACGTCCGAGTGGAACTGGGCGCCGTTGAGGATGACCCGGTTGCCGAGTCCGTAGGGATTGGTGGTGCTGCCCCCGAAAGCATACTGGTTGTTCGGACGGAACCAGTTATAACCGCTGATGACGACGTCGCCCGTCAGGGTCCCGCGGTTGTCTCCGCCGAGACGGAAATCGCCTGTGCCCGTCTTGGTGAAGCCGCCGGCGACGATCTGGCTGTTGAGATTCAGGACGCCGCCGCCTTGACGCAGGAGGATGAGTTCGCCACCGCTCGGGACGACGATATTGGCCGTGGTGGTCGAATCAGCCCCGGCCGCGTTGATGAGGCCGCCGGAAGCCAAGGTCAGGGCGAAGGACGGCGTCAGGGAGACCGCGGTGCCGTTCTGGATCGCCTGATAATTGAGGCGGAAATTGGTGCCGTCGATGATCTGGGTGATGACCGCGTTGGGCATGATGCCCGTGCCGGTGATCGGCTGGCCGACCCGGAGGTTGGCCGTGTTGGAACCGGAGACGACGTCGAGACCGCGGGTGAGATTACCGGTGACCGCGGTGGTGGCGGCGGTGGAGAGATTGTTGTCGTAACGAAGCGCGTAGACCGAGGTGTTGTAAGCGAGGGGCGTGGCGCCGCTCTGGTAGAGGGTCGCCGTGCCGTCGGTCAGGCCCGCCGCGATGGCCGTGGACCCGATGGAGGAGAAGCTGACTTGGCCGCCGGCGGGCGCGGTGAGCTGGAGAGGCTGCAGGCCGAGCGTCGGGCCCTGGTAGCTCAGGAAGGTCAGATTGGTACGATCGACGATCCATGGCGACACCATCCCGCCCGTCGTCACGCCGGCGCCGTTCGCCGTCGTACCCGCATTGGTGACGGCCGGCGTCACATTGGTCACGCGGAGGCGGTCGAAGCCGGCGGCGGCGTTGAGCGAGCCGGCGGCGGCGGTGTTGACCCAAAGCACGCCACGCTGGGTGCCGCGCTCGATGCTGGCGACCTCGAGGATCGCGGTGCCGGAATTATTACGGAGGATATCCAGGTTGCCGTTGCCGAGGCCGACGGTGATGGCGCCGATCCGTTCGTAGGAATCGAGGTTATTGGCACCGGACAGACGGAACGTACCCCCATCCAGCGTCAGGCCGACGGCGTCGCCCCAGCGACCTTGGTTACCGGCGCCGGTGAACAGGCCCGAGTTGGCGCCGGCGTTGTTGTCATCCAGCTGGATGACACCGGACTGACGGAGCCGGATGACGTTGGCGGCGGCGGAAGTCCCGGCGTTGTAAGCCGAGCCTTGGAAACCACGGTAGACGAGCACCGCGCCCTGGCGTACTTCGACGACGCCGGAACCGAGCGGCGTGGAGCCGGCGGCCGCGCCGCCGGTTTCGACGACGAGGGTGGCGGCACGGTTGACGATGGTACCACCCGTGTAGTCGTTGGAGTTCTGGACGACGACCGTG
>CANHIS010000233.1 GCA_947460255.1 Bacteroidota bacterium | reverse complement strand
GAGGGCGTCGGAGCGGGCGAAAGACGGCTGCTCTTGCCGTGGCGGCTCTGCAGCGCCTCCGGTCACTCAGCGGACTGCCCTCGAGTGGCTGCAGCTGTTTAGGTTTGTTCGCTGTTTAGGTTTGTTCGACACCTGCCCGTGCGACGCCACGGCGCTGCGCGTGGCGCAGACCTGAGGGCAGGTGTTGGACAAACCTCGGGGGAGGAAACCGCGGGACATGCTGCGGTGCTCCGAAGTCGCTGCGGCCCTATGGCGATAGTGGCGCCGTGTCGCCTTCGGATGTGGCCTGGGTAGGCACTTGAAGCGCCTTCAGGCCGTCGTTACGGCCGTCAGTGATGACGTCGGGCCATCGCGGCGAGCCCGATTCAGCTGGTGGGCGAGCGGCCAGGCAGTGGCAAGGCAAGGCAGGCCCTGCCGAGGTCCATGAGCGCACGGTCGGCCAACTGCGCAAGAGCAGCAAGTGAGAAGTCATGGCGTGCCCCCTGGACCCGGTGGCGCACGAATCGACTCGCCGCGCATGAAGGTCTGCAAGATGAGCATGGCGTGGCCGCAGTGCCGGCAGACGAAGGCCGGTGGCGCGGTAGACGGCAACTCGCCTGCTTGCCCATCGGTCCTGGCCAGGGCTGCGGCAACGGGGATGACGTGCAACAACTCCCGCGCCAGCGCCAGGCTGGTCTTGCGTGCGCCATTGGCCAACAAGCCGTAATGCCGGATGCGGTGGAAGCCACCGGGCAGCACATGCAGCAGGAAGCGACGCATGAACTCCTCGGGCGCCAGCGTCATGGTCTTGTGGCGTGTCTGGCCCTTGGCGTCCGCCTTGACGCGGTAGTCCTTCCACTTGAAGGTGACGCCGCGTTCGTCCAGAGCGAGCAGCCGGCTGTTGGAGATGGCCACCCGGTGCGTGTAGCGCGACAGATAGGCCAGCACCGCCTGCGGCCCTGCAAACGGGCGCTTGGCGTAGACCACCCACTCGCACTGGCGCAGTGGCGTGAGCCAGGCCTTGAACGCCTGGGTATCGGCAAGCGCCGCGTGCTCGCCAAAGAATTGCAGCTTGCCGGCCTGATGCACCCGCAGCAACTCTTCCAGGAAGCGCCGCCGGAACAGGCGTGACAGGACCCGCACCGACAAGAAGAAGCCCGGCCTGCACGCTACCCAGGTCTTGCCGTCGGCGCTGAGCCCGCCGCCTGGCACGATGCCGTGCACATGCGGGTGGTGGGTCAGCGCCGAACCCCAGGTGTGCAGCACCAGCGTGGCGCCGATGCGTGCGCCCAGATGCTTGGGGTCGGCGGCCATGGTCAGCAGCACTTCGGCGGCCACGTCGAACAGCAGGCCGTACACCACGGTCTTGTTCTGGTACGCGATGTCGGCAATGGGCGCCGGCAGCGTGAAGACGACGTGGTAATACTCCACCGGCAGCAGATCGGCCTGCCGGGCATCCAGCCAGCGCTTGGCCGCACTGCTCTGGCACTTCGGGCAGTGCCGGTTGCGGCAGGAGTTGTACGAGACCTGATCGGCGCCGCAGCCCCCGCAGCGCAGGACGTGGCCACCCAGCGCCACGCTGCGGCACTGCTCGATGGCCGACATCACCTTGAGCTGGCCCAGGCTCAGGTGGCCGCGCTGGGCTGTGCGCCAGGCGGGCCCATGGGCACGGAAGATGTCGGCGACTTCCAGGGCAGGCTTGCCCACGGCAGCCGGCCTACGAGGGCGGCAAGTTCTCCAGCGGGCTGATCACCTCACGCAACAGATCGGTGGCAACGTGCGTGTAAATGCTGGTGGTCTCCAGCTTCACGTGGCCGAGCAGGACCTGGATCACGCGGATGTCGACCTTCTGTTCCAGCAGGTGCGTGGCGAAGGAATGGCGCAGCGTGTGCATCGACACCCGCTTGTCGATCTTGGCCGTGTCGGCCGCGGCGTGGATGGCGCGGTTGAGCTGGCGCGTGCTCAGCGGGTCCATCGGATCCAGGCCCGGGAACAGCCATCCGTTGCGCAGGATCTTGCCCTGGGCATGGCCCACGCGCCACCACACGCGCAGCCGCTGCAGCAGGATCGGCGGCAGCAGTGCATAGCGGTCCTTGCGGCCCTTGCCCTGCTCCACGCGCAGCGTCATGCGCTGGCTGTCAATGTCGCCGACCTTCAAGGCGATGACTTCGCTGGCACGCAACCCGGTGCCGTAGGCCACGGCCAGCGCTGTCTGGTGCTTGAGGTTCCAGGCCGCGGCGATCAGGCGCGAGACCTCTTCGCGGCTGAGCACCACCGGCAGCGTGCGAGGCACGGACACGGGCTGCATCTTGGCCATCAACTCGCCACGGCTGAGCGTGACGTCGAAGAAGAACTTCAGGCCCGAGATCGTCGCGTTCAGCGTGATCGGTGAAGCGCCCTCGTCGACCAGGCGCATCTGGAAGCGCCGCAGGTCCTCGGCGGTGGCGGTGTCGGGAGATCGGCCAAGGAACTTGGTCAGCTTGCGCACGGCGCGCAGGTAGCCCGATTGGGTCTTGGGCTCGAACTTGCGCATGCGCATGTCCTCGACCATGCGTTGACGCAGCGGCGAAACGGTGGGAGTCGAAACATCCATGATCCTGCTCCAGTCGGTGAACGAGGCGGATTGCCTCGATCACCAACATCGCAGAACCAGCGGCACGACGGGCCGCCACCACTCTCGACGGAGCGCCTACCGCGCGAGCGGTTTAGTCCTTTGGCCGGCTGCAGCCACTCGAGGGCAGTCCGCTGAGTGACCGGAGGCGCGGCATAGCCGGCGGTCACGACGTGCGGGCGCGCGGCGCGGCTGCGGTCGTCGAAGCTGCCGAACAACAGTTACTGCCCTCTGCGCAGCCCAAGGTGTCCCGGACGGACTCAGAGGGTATTCGGTGCGCCCTTCTCGAACCAGTGTGAAATGCTGCGCCCGTCCCAGTGCAGTGTGATGTGCCCGGTCGCACGGGCTTCGCTTAGCGCCTTGGGCCGGAACACTGCCACGCATTCGCCGGCGCTGCGGCGCACGCTGTCGTGGACGATGCCGGCGCTGCCGGTGGCCCTGAGCGCCCGCGCGAAGTCCTGACTGGCGCCGTAGTGCCCGGGGTCGTACAGCCCCGGCAGCTCCGCCTTTCGGCCACGCAGGTCGTGCAGCTTGTCCAGAAGCTTCGCCTGGACCCAGCGCATGTCGATGTCGATGGCCGGCTCGTTGGTGCGCATCAGGAACGCTGCGCGGT
>CANHIS010000232.1 GCA_947460255.1 Bacteroidota bacterium | reverse complement strand
GTAGTAATAATGCAATCGAGCGATGTTTCGATGATTTGCCGCATTTGATCTTCTGCATTTTTTTGCGCTTTTGCGGCCTTAATTTCTTCGGTGCGATCAATAAAGGTTACAAAGTTTAAAACGTTCTCTCCATTTTGAAGTAAGCCTCCCTGAAGTTCGATGTTTTTCTGCTCCCCCTTTAGTGTATTTATTCGAATAATTCCCGGCGGCGTGTATTCGCCTGCGTACATTTTCTGAAGACGCTCCGCAATAATCACTCGGTCTGATTCTTCAACAAAATCGAATAAGCTCTGACTATTTATATCGATATTTTCATCGGCTCCAATCAGCGCTTTGCAGGCATCGTTTAAAAATACCGCTTTATCCCAATCAATTATAGCAAATGGAATGGGCATATTTTTAATCAGGTTGCGGTTAAATTCTTCACTTTGTCTCAATAGTTCGGCCGAAACGACTTGTTCGGTCCGATCATAAGCCGCCAGCATGAGTACTTTAGAATTATCTTCTGCGATAACAGGCGATGCAGAAAAGTCAAAAAATAATTTTTTATGATTAAGTTCAATCTCGCATTTAAATGACTTATTCTCATTGAAATTTAATTGGAATGCCTCATGTATAAATTCGATAAATGCTTTTTGATCACGACTTTCAATGTAATTGACGATACTACTACCACTCGGGTTATTTTCCCAAATTTTATGAGCAGCTACGTTCATTTCTGTAATCAACAATTCAGACGAAACCAAAATAAGTGCGAGCGGATTATTATCGAATAAACCTTTAAGACGAGATTCAGACTGGCGAACACGCTGTTCGGACTCCTTTATATCAGTAATGTCTAATCCATAACCAATAACGAGTTTAACATCACCTTTTTCAATTACCGGGTAGTAATTTCTGTAAACAAAGCGGGTCCTATTTTGATTTGTATGTTCATCAACAAAAGCTAATTTTTCTTGTTGTTTAATTACTTGTGTGAACATGCCTCTTCGTTTATCGGCAATTGAGGAATCAAGTTTTCTGAAATCCACATAATCATAGTCGGTTTTCCCTATCATCCAAGAACGCAGGTGATCGTCTTTAATAGCATAGGGGTTTAAAAAAAGATATCGATGATCCTTATCAAAAACGGCAACATCTGTAGGTATATTATTTAATACACTTTCATAGAAGTTCTTAATATTTTGAGTTTCGAGTTGTGCGTTTTTAGTATCGGTAACGTTTAACATACTAACGCAAACTCCTGTTAATTCTTCGTTTTTGATAGATATAGGGTAAACGAGTACACTAAACCATAATTTTTTACCGCTTACATCATCATAATCAATTTCATAATTTAATTTGTGTTTTCCTGCCAAGACGGTTGTTATAGCAGTATCAATTGAATAGTTGAAGTTTTTATCAAAAAAATCCGGTAGTGGAGCATTTGTTTCAAGCTCCATGCCAAAATATTTACGTAAGTCTTTTCGAGATTTGTCGTTGTAGAAAAGTATTTTGCGTTCTGTGTCGAGCAGAATAATTGATCCACGCGAGGCGTTAACAATGGCTTCGAGTTGGGCGTATGCTAATTTTGAAGATGTTTTTATAGTATTACTTTCAGTAATATTGTGGAAATAAAGAAGTATTTCTTTTGGTGTTTGAACGCTATTAATTTCAAATATTTGTTGTTGAATTTCACACTCAAAAACAGGGTTTTCTAAGCCCTTAGTATGTAACGAATGAATCAGCGATTTTCCTTGCTCCGAATCTTCGAGACTTTTTTCGATCTGTAACAATAAACACGCTGCGTCATTTGCAAAAAGAAGCTTATAGTTTTTGTCTAACTTTAATACTGGATTAGGGTTATGCAGGGGTAAGGCAGCAAGCGTATCATTTACCCCAACCTTACTTAACATTGTGCGTGGTTGGAACTCAATTCTGAACCCGGCAAATTGCTCTATTTCTGTCCAGATGGGAGAAGCCATAATTCTACCGGCGAGCATGCCTTCATCCAATATAAGCTGATTTGAAAAGCCGCTGTCCCAAGTTTTAAATAATAGGGGATGGAGTTTGTGCTTTATTTTTTTTAGTTCCTCCTCAAGTTTAGCTTGTATGTTTTTTGAAGGGTTATCGGAGTTTATAAATTGCTCAAGCGGTTTGTTAACCCAGGATACTGTAGCGTTTTTAGTTAAAAACGCAGTTGGGGCTTTGATGTGACCATTTGAGCGCTTAAATTCCTCTAAAAGCTGTATCAGAGTTTTATCGTCGCTCGGTAATACCTGAGCCCGATACAGCGCAATGGTTTTTTCGTTATTACGTTCGCTTTGTTCGCCCAGTCTGAAAAAGTAGATAGAATGTGTATTAGAAAAATAAACTCCTGCTGCGCCAATGCCCCAAAAGCAATTATCGTTAACTATGTTTGGGCCGCCAGAAAAAGAGTTGCCTATAAAATTCTCGGGAGCAAATTGAAGATAAGCGGGCAATGCGTTAAGTGCAATAATCCTTTCTTGCTCATCTAATGTAACCGAAAATTGATCGTTCATTCCGCCGTTCGCTAATCGGTTAAAGTTCTAAAAAAATCGCAAAGAATATGCAGCGCTTAAAAATATTTAACCCATTTCTGTTCGAGGATAATTTCTTTATTGTTTAAGGAGTAACGAAGCAAGGAGAGGTTGCCTTTAATTTTTAATTTACTGCTGATGTTAGCCCGATGGTTATCAACAGTTTTAGTGCTCAATCCTAATTTTTCTGCGATGGCAGCGGAGGTGTCGTTAAGTGCTACAAAATGAAGTACCTTTTTTTCGGCTGCTGTTAATACTCTAAAATCTTCGGGTTTGGTGCGATGGCTGTTATTAAAAGTATCAATTAACGGTGATTGTTGGCCGTTGGCGCGCTCCAACCGTGCTCTAACAGCACTTAGAAGTTCATCTGAACTGAAGGGTTTTGTAAGGTAATCATCGGCGCCTAGGTCCATTCCTGTGCGCACGTCTCTGCGATCGGCCTTTGCCGAAATAAAGATAAATGGCACATTGCCATAGGTTTTGTTTTTACGCGTCTCCAGGAGTACCCAAAAACCATCATATCGGGGCATTCTTATGTCGCATAAAATAATTGAGGGCTGAAAGTGCGGTAAAAACGAAACGGCTTTATCGCCCGAGTCAACGGCCAATACTTCAAAGCCTTGAATTTCGAGCAATTCAGTTATGTTTTCCCGGAGTTGGTTTTCGTCTTC
>CANHIS010000231.1 GCA_947460255.1 Bacteroidota bacterium | reverse complement strand
CACCTTGTTCCGGAAAGTCGATGAATAAGGGAACCGGTTGCGATCCTTGACAATAGAGAAAAATGGGTTTCTTAATGGTCAAGTTGGTATCTGCCACGATAAAATCGATGGTATCGTTTTTTTCCTTCAACTGAAAATGCGTGTACCCGGGAGCAATGGGTTGGGCGAGAACGTTAACTCCACAAAATAAAAGTAGTGTAGCTAAGCTAAAGAATAACTTGGATGAAGTAAGGTTTAAGGTCATTGGAATATTATTAATTGGCGTTATGGTTGCAGACAATAAGAGGATTTTCTAATTATTTTGTTGTGCTTGTTTCGATAGACAATAAGATAGTGAACACCTGTTTTGAGCGCAAGAGCAAATTGGTCTCCATTGAAATAAGTCGTTTGGTCTGTTGGAATACATCGTTTGAAATTGAATCGTTTCTATAAGTTGCGGATGAACTTTCCAATGGTACTCATGTACCGATCGCCCGAAAAATTCTTGGTCATTAATTGAAATCCTTGTAAATGTCCACCCTCGAAAACGATTAACGAACGGTTCTTTTGTTGTTTTGCAACCTCTTTGCTTTCTTCACGTGTTGTAAAAACATCTTGAGAACCCGCGAACAACAGTATAGGGATCTTTAGATTCGCTACTTGTTCTTTGTAACGTTCATGTCCTTGCGGAAGCACAATCTCTTTCTTTTTAACTTCAAAGATCTTCTTTTGAATGGCTGCTGGATCGGAGACAAAGCCCTCAGCAATTAAAAATTCAACCGGTTCGGTTTGTGCTGCGATGGTTGCCATAATCGTGCCCATGGATAGTGCCCAAATACCCGTTTTATTTTTAGGGTATTGGATTTTACTCCACCGCATGACTGTGGTTAAATCCGTTACAAATTCAGGGTAATACAATTGATTCGGATTCATTTCAAACGGACTACTTTTTCCAAATCCACGGTAATCAAATAATACCAGATCATAGCCCAGTTGACTCATCAACGCCGCTTGATTCAACCAATGTGATTTGTTTCCCGCATCGCCATAAGCCACTATAAGCGTAGTATTATTTTTGACAGTGCTATCGGCGAAAATCTGCCATATATCAATCTCCGCTCCATCGCTTGTAGGAAGTGTTATATGCTGAAATTTCAAGCCCAACGCATCTGGGGTACTAACGTATACGCTGTCGGGTTTTAGTGCCATTGCAACCATGGTTTGGAAAAGAATCCCCACGAAAAGAACGCCTGTTTTTATCATATTCCGCATTTAATTGTTCACCCATTGTCCTGCAACAGATGGGGTTAAATGTACTCAGATATCGATGTCACGCGTGATGCAGTGTGCGTTTTTAACAAAAGTTTGGAGGGGAGTTATTTTCGTATTTGATGGGTTTCAAGTAAATATATGGCAAGAGTAGTAGCGGCTCCAACGGAAAGTTTTGCATGTCTTGGTTGTAGGCCTTTAAACTTTCCGTCTTTACCATGTCCACTTCCATACTCATTCCGTATTTCAGAGATTGCCTGCACTACTGAGGATAAACTTCCTAAAATCTGTTTTATTGATGATGAAGCTTTCATTTCATTAGGAATATCCTCAGGTGTTAATTTTAACAACTTAGTTGTTTCCTTCATTAATTTCAGCAAGTCCCAATTTTTTTCGTAGGATTGGTTTCTTTCTTCAAAGATTGATTTACAACAAGTTTCAATTAGTTCCTTTGCAATACCTATTGCAACATGAGGAGCATTTTCAATGGAGGCTTCCATCAAATTTACTTGCTGAGAAACATATTCCGCATTTAACAGTTGCTTTAACTCTTCACTGTTTTTGGAAATAATTCTACTTCCAGCAATCTTAATTCTACCAATGAAGATAGGCTTCCCGTTGATCTTTGTCTTTTCAACGATCTCAAAACTATCATATTTTAGGTTCTCGTTGAAGATCTGAAGCAATTTATTTACTTCTGAGAAATCACTTCTTACTAATGGATGAATCATGGCACACAAGAAATCTAAAAGTATTGCATCATCACAGTAAAGTGAATTAAATCTACTATCTGAAAAAACCCAATTATCCTCCCAGTCAAATGGATTGTTAATTCTATGTTGCCAGATGTCACCGGCCGCATTTTCAAACCTATTATCAAAAGACTCCAGTTGTTCTAAATCGAATATACGTGAGAGAAAATCTATATCATTCATTTTTCCCGACCACAATACTCCTTCAGCTTGTATAAAATCAAAAATATTCTGTCTTGTAACCTTGTTTATCCTATTCGTCATGTTTCATCAATTTAATTTTTATCATTTAATGAGAAGTAAAAATCACGGTAATTTTGGAAAAGTCAATCCATCGATTTAATGAATGTTTTTAATTTCTCGAATTCAAATATATCGTCTGAACAAAACGATTGTTTTGCAAAATTTTCAAATCAGTAAATCAATGCCCATCGAAATATATTAAATCGCTTTATTAATAAGGGTTTGCTAAGAATTGAAATTGAATAGATCAACCTTGAAAAATAGTACTAATACCAAAATATTTAGTACGTGTACTAAAAATGAAAACCGAGATCAGTGTTGCAAAGTGCTCCAGGACACGAAGCTATTCATCACCTCGCGCCAGTAGCCGTTTTGGTAGTCGGTATATTCGGTCGTAAGAATTGGGAAGAAATAATAAAATTCCGAAATCACCTATTATTCGTCTGGGATGGCAGAGAACTTAAAAGACAAGGAGGAAGACCGATTTTCCTTTACTATTTTAGATCTAGATTACGTTTCAGATCATCAATGTTAATTTGGTCCGGATCTTTTGAATTTCGATAAGGCTGATGTTCAATTAAACAAACACATTTAAGTGATTCTGAAATATAAACAGATATTGCTGATCCTATTTCAATACCCATGGTCTGTTCTGATTCAATATCTTCTCTTACTTCATTTCGAAAGTTTTCAATTAATGCTCCTTTACCCATATCCCCTATACCTATTGCTATTTTTTCTGGTATTGGTGTTTTAATGAATTCAAAGTCGTTGTGGAGATTAATTTCATCGAATTGGATACCGAAAGATTCATTCATTACGGAATTGATAATAAACACCCGAGGGGTTACCCCTGTAACCCGTCCCAAATTCACAATTTGAGGATTAATGAGGTCTTCAAGCTCTTGTAATCCAAAATTCAGGATGAACACCGTATTCTCCAATAACTTAATAACATTAACGATATCTTGCGCTT
>CANHIS010000230.1 GCA_947460255.1 Bacteroidota bacterium | reverse complement strand
GTGTTTAATTCATTAGGTGAATTTACCATTCAGGAGGTCAGGGCCTATCTGGATGAGAACAATGCTGATTTTTTAATCAATGTGAGTGAATCAGAGGGCTTGCCGGTTTCAATGATGGAATCACTTGCTGCAGGTGTGCCTGTAATCTCAACAGCAGTTGGAGGTGTTCCAGAGATTATTGCACATAAATTTAATGGGTTTTTAATGTCTCAAAATCCGAATGCCAATGAGATTGCACTTTTTTTATTGGAGGTTTCTAAATTAAGCATGAAGGAATATGAATTAATGGCAGTAAATGCACGAAATGATTTTGAAGCCAAATGGAAAGCAAGCAGCAATTTCATTACTTTTACTCAACGTGTCTTAAAAAAACACAATGATTATAAGTAACATATAAATAATCACTTCTTTTTAATGAAGTAATTATTTTCATAAAAAGTTTAATTCCAAGAATAATGCTGTTTCGAAAACTATTTAAAAGTTTGCTTTACCGATTACAACGAGAGTTAAAACCCGAAATGATTGGAGGATTCAGGTTTGCAAAAGATAAAGTTGGGATTAGAATTAGTAATACATCCCATATTTCTTCTCCGAAAAATTTGAAACTAGGGAACAACGTTTTTATAGGCCATTTTAACTATATCGATTGTTTTCATGAAATCACAATTGAGGATGGAGTTCAAATAACAAACTATTGTAGTATTCTCAATCATAGTTCCCATCATTCAATTCGCTTACATGGCGAACATTATAACGAAGATGCGCAAACAAAACTTTTAGGACTAACTGAAGGTCCAGTAATAATTGGAGCCTACACGTATATTGGAGCACATAGCATAATTATGCCAGGAACAACATTAGGGAAAGGCTGCATTGTTGGAGCATTTTCATATGTTAAGCCGGGAATATATCCTGATTATTCTGTTCTTCGTGGTATTCCTGCGGTCGTTTCTGGAGAAACCCGCACTATTGACGAAGAGTTTCTAATTAAGTATCCCGAACTCAGAGATAAATATTATATCAAATGAGTAAAATGAAATTCGTTTATCCTGAGGAGATATCACCTGAAATACTTAAAAAATTCCCGGTATATTTTCAACACGGATATTTAAGATATCAAGAATCTGCTTCAGTTCGATGCTTGTATGCCCAAGATCAGGATGGTAATATCATTCCTCTTCGATGGTATAAAAAATCAGTTTTTAAAACGATTCAAGTATTATATACGCCTTGGAATGAAACGTCGGGACAATTAAGTCCTGAGGCAGAAATAAAATTCATTGTTGAATTAGTTCGCTTTCTTAAAATCTTCAAACATGCCGATGCCTTATTAGCACCGTTACATGTTTGTCTTTTTAAACAAGCTTACCCTTCTACAAACTCAAAAAATTTGGGTATTACGTACGTGGATATTCGCCTTCCTGAAGACTTAATCTTTGGTGGATTCTCTAAAACCTACCGAACTCAAATTAGACAATGTGAGAAAGAAGGATTTACAATAAATCATTCGGATAAGCACCTACAAGAATTTTTTGAAAATTATAAGTATCACCATAATAGGCAAGGAAAAGCATACGAAAGCATAGAAAATATGAAGAAAATGCTTGACTTATTACCGGTGAATTGCCGTCTAGTTTCTGTAATTAATGCTGAAGGAGTTTGGGAAGGTGGTGTTCTATTGCTTTATGATCGCTTTAAAGGATATTATTTTATTGGAGCTAAAGCCGAAAACCGGTCAACTCACAATGGCTCACAAAAATTCCTTCATTGGAATATCATGAAGTTCTTAAAAGAAAATCAAGTTGAAAGATACAATCTTGGAGGCTATCGTTTTGATCTCGACGATAATGATAAATTTCAGTCCATTCAAGATTTCAAAACAAAATTCGGAGCAAAAATCGAAGAAGGATACCATTTCAATATTACTCTATCATCCAAATACACCATTTTTCAGTCGCTCATTAAATTAAAAAATGCAATCCGATGAAACCTAAAGAAGTGTTGCTCACATTCGATTATGAGCTTTTTTTAGGTACAAAAAGTGGTACTGTAGAAAATTGCTTACTCAAACCAACTCAATTAGTCCTTGACATCCTTAAGACTTATCAAGCAAAGAGCGTTTTCTTTATCGACACACTCTATCTGTGCCGTCTCGAAAAAGAAAATTCATCTCAATGTAAATCCGATTTAACTTCGATTTACAAGCAATTAGAAACGATTGTAGAACAAGGACATACAATTGGAATTCATATCCATCCTCATTGGTTAGATGCAACATTTAGCAATTCTTTGAATAACTGGAATGGAGAAAATAAAACAAGATTCGCCCTGTCAAACCTCAATCAAGAAGAAATTAATCATGTCGTTTCTGAGTCGGTTCGAATCCTGAAACCATTTCTCGATTTAAATGATAACTTAACATACAGAGCTGGTGGATTTTATTGTCAGCCATTTTCATCCTTTGCTCCTATTTTCCAAAAACACAAAATACTAATCGATTTTAGTGTCATGCGTGGATATAAAAGTACTGGATACCAGGGTTTGTATTCATTTGATTTCTCTAATCCACCTTCAAAATTTATATATCGCTTTAACGATAACCCGCTTCTAATAGATGATTCAGGCGCTTTCACTGAGATTAGCGTAAATAGCTTCAAATTACAAGGAATATCTAAGATTCGAAATTCTATTTATTACAGAAGAAATAAAGAAAAGCCTAATTTTAAAAGAATGGGTGATGGAAGTGGATCAGGCAATATCATTGCTCATAAAAACAAAGGATTTTTAAATCAATATCTGATAAATGACCAAACTTTTTCAGTAGAACTCCTAAATCCTGAACTTGCCCGAGCGTATACAAAATTTTATAATTCAAATTCTTATATTCATTTTGTTTCTCATCCTAAATTGTTCACTAAAAATGGATTGGAGGGATTAAATACCTTTTTAAGTAATATTATTAATGATAATCCAATATTCGATTATAGAACAATGATCAAAAATAATATTACATAATTGTATTCAAGTAATTATTGCGTCTCACTACTTATAAGCATATTTGCCAAGTATGAATAGTTCTTCACTCCACAAAGAATGCTTGATATGCAATTCGACTAAGCTTAAACCGCTTGCTGGGTTTGAGAAAGCCTTTCTTACTCGCTGCTCTAAATGTAAATTTGTATTCTCTGCTCGAATTCCTACTAATCAGGAGCTTATTACT
>CANHIS010000229.1 GCA_947460255.1 Bacteroidota bacterium | reverse complement strand
GCTTGCCTGCCGCCCGTGGCCCTGGCATGGCAGGGGCTCTTGCTATCTGCAACGGGCAGCTCTCCGCGCGATGGCTTCGGCTGAAGGAAGAAAGGGTCTGGCCACTGGCGGCCAAGCAAGCAGGGCCCGGCCCCCTGGGCTAGCAATCATTAGCTGCGCCCTAGCTTAGTCAGTGGCAGAGCTAGCCGGTGGGCATTTCATCCGTCATGGCTGCGGCAACAGACAGGTCCAGGTTTCTGCGCGACGTACTGGCGCGCGCCTCAGTCCGTTAGTCGTAGCCAAACGAGAAGCAGATTGTTGAGACAGGCAAGCTGCCAGTTCGTGGTCGGACAGCGTCGCTCGCAACCCCGGTGGTTTCTCAGTTACGTGGGGCCGACGTGCAACGGGTGAAGATCTGCCTCACGAATAGGAGCTTTGTGTGGGCGCTACGGCTCAACCCCACCGGCGACCGTTTTGTGGTTCCCCTGTCTAGCAATCAGTTGCAGCCTGCCTGTGCTTTGTGTGCCGCTTTTCAACACGTGCACGCTGGTTGAAAGCTCCTGCATGTGCGAGCAAGCTAGGTAGCCTAACCGTCCTTTGCTTATTCTGTGGCCTACTGCAGAACTGCACCTACCTGTTCAGCTCCAACGGCGACATGTCAACCCCAGCGTTCCACGAGAACGCAGTTCCGGGGACGCTTCTGGTCTACATGTGGGCGGACGGCTCCGGCGAAGTAGTTGAGGTCATGGGCATGCCAGACTCAGAGGCTGCCGATGACGAGATGAAGCTCCGCTACCTGGTCAGCGAACAGATCGTCGGCCGCATATTAAATTGAGAGCCTGGCCTAGCACTGCAGCAGGCGCAGGCTTACTCTTAGATTGCTGCGGTAGACCTACCAATACCAACCGGCGCGCGCTGAGGCCAGTCAGATTGGCTTTCCAGCAACCGCAATGGACGTCCTGAAGCACAAGCTTACGTTGAAGTTGATTACTTATAGTGCCGGCACGCAGACTCAGAGGCAGATCTCATGTCCGCCACTTAGACCAGACTGCGCCCCCCCTTGCCCAACCTGCTCTGCAGTAGTATATGTTCCAGGTGCTAATGGCTTGTATTAGTGCGAAGCCATGCAACAGCTTTGACAGTGACGGGAGAGAGAGCCCAACGCCCCAGGCGATTTCGTCCCTTCGGAGGTCTGGCGCAGCCTTTATGCACAGACGACTGACCCGGACTTCGAGGCGGAGGACGATGGCAACGAGACCCTGGTCCCGAACATGTGAGGTGCGGTTGCGGCAGCTGCAAGTTACTACCGCCAGCCGTCGCTGTGCACGCTGAAAGTGTCGGACGCTTGACTTGCGGTTTCTTCAGACAGGACGCTTGACGTCGAATGACGGGGCTGTGGTTGCTATGCCTGCAGCAAGCCTTTGAAGCCCCAGGCCGGCAAGGTACGCCCAACCTCTGGCGGCCAAGGAGGGCTCGTGACAGCCACTGAGGCCGCAGGCGTGCGAAAAGTTGGAGCGCGCTGACGCAGTGGCCCATGAGCGCGTGGGCTGATTGCACCCGCGCCTGGCTTCACCCACCTTATGAAGTGCTGCTGACTGCCCCATCTGTCACCTGCAGCCCAAGCCTGTTCTGCAGCCCAAGCCAGCTGACCCTCCGCCCGCGGGAGAGTGACTGCTCACCTGGTAGGATAGCTATGATGTTTCCGCGGATCGCCCTTGCCATTGAGCCAGTTGGCGGAGCGGCGGCAGACCCTGCCGGCCTTCAGGCGACAATCCGTTCCCTTGCTGACGAGCTCCAGGATTCCCGGAAGCGGAAGGCTGAGGGGTCGGAGGAGCCGCCGCGCGCCCGCGCTGTGCCGCCGGGTCAACATGTGCCCCCGGGCGCTGCTGGCGAGGTGCCTCCGGGCGCTGTTGTGGACGTGCCGCCAGGCGCTGCTGGCGAGGTGCCCCTGGGCGCTGTTGGGCCTGGGGACGTGCCGCCGGGCGCTGCTGGTGAAGTGCCGCCGGGCTGTGGACGCGCCGCAGGGCGCTGCCGGCCACGCGCTTCCTTGACTGTGACTGAGCTCGCGCAGGCAGAATTATGGCCGGCCTCTGGCGGCTGTCTCGCGCAGAACAGAAGCCGACCCTTGCCAGCTTCTCAGTTGAAGCGCGCTGCGAAGTGCTAAGTGCGCGTGCCAGGCGAAAGGGTCGGCCGCTTGTCCTGCAGCTTCGCTTGTAGTGCCCGGGCACGTTGGCTTGTGCTGCTGGCTTGGCGGCATGTTGCGATTTGCGGCTGTACCTGCGCAAGCCTGCAGCTTGTGAACTGCGCTGGCTCAGACCGCAGGCGTCGGCCCAATGGAGGCCAATGGGCAGCAATGGGAGCGAAACGTGCGCAGGCGCATTTTGGCGGAGTTTCCGCTGCAGCCGCCTCCGCCGCTGCCGCGGGAATTGTACTGCTGCCTGTGCTCTGTGCTTTGCAACGGCATGGACCAGTGGCAAGACCACATGAATGGTTACAAGCACCGCAAACGCAGGAAGGCTTGGTTGGCACGTCAGTGGGAAGGAGTCTGCCTGTGTGGGCGCTGCTGGCAACGTGTCCCTGACGGCGCCGGCCCCTGATGCGCCGGTCCCTGACGGCTGGCTTGATTGGTTTAGCGCGCCGGTCCCTGACGGCTGGCCTGATTGGTTGAGCGAGCCGGTCCCTGACGGCCCGACTGACTCAAAAAGTGCTGAAAAGTGCTGAAAAGTGCCTTAGCCGGCCCCTGGCGGCAGCCCAAGCCAGCTGGCCAAGGGCTCGCAACTCAGTTAGGCCACGTGCGATTAGCTGGCATCGTACTGCGGCGCCTGCAAAATGGGAGCGAACCTTCTGGATGATGTTTCCGCGGATTCAAGTCGGTCCCTGATGGCAGACTTGCTGTTGTTGACTTGCTGCTGATTGCTGCTGACTGCTTGATTTGCTGCAGCTCCTCGGCCCTTCAGCAGCATGGACCCCCTCTCCCTTCGCATGGCCTCCCTGGCCTTGCTCTCGTCCCCCATGCCCCTCCTCGCCTCCATCCCCCGCCCCCCCAGCCTGCCTGGCCTTCACCTGGCAATTTTCGACCAGATGCTGCTGGTGATAGAGTTCTGCCAGGATGTGTACGCTGGCCTTCAGACGGCGGGATTTCATCGCCGTGGCACGATTATCCTTGCCCATCGCCTCCTGCGCGCGTCCACAGCCTGCTTGTGGGCTGCGTGGACGCAGGAGCTTTCAGAGCCCCACGAACAGTGGTCGGTGCCCATCTGCATCCT
>CANHIS010000228.1 GCA_947460255.1 Bacteroidota bacterium | reverse complement strand
TGGTAAGATCAAAACCTTTAATGGTTCCACCACAGCAGGCGTAAACGGTGTTTCCAAGAATTTCGAGTCCGTAAGGTGCTGGAATGATTCCACTTTTAAAAACCGACAAAGTTCCATTTGCAGCGCGTGCAAGGATTTGTCCGCTGCCGGTATTTGAAACGAGGTAGCGGTTGTTGGCAGCATCAAATTCGACACTTTCGGAACCGTTGTAGGTTTGCGCTGAAAGATTTAAACCAAAGAGAATGAGAGCAATAAAGGAGAGTAGCGTTGGCTTCATGCGGTGAAATTAATCAAATCTGCATGAAGTTGAGAAATCAAGCTCTTCTTTTCTGTTCCAAACTCTGACGGCGATTTACATAAGCTTCGTTGAGCTGATGAATAAAATCGTCGAGTTCGCCTTCCGCTGATTTAAGCGATGGAATCAATTGCACTGCCGAATCAAGTTTACCGGCTTCAATTTCTGTTTGGATTATGTGGGATAATGCAATTAGCAAAAGACAATTAGATTTAAAGTACTATAGAGCAAAAAAATCAAAGTAATCTATGAATAATTATGTGACTTTATACCGAGAGCATATTTTACAATATTCTTACTGACTTGAATGCAAGTGAAACTGTTTGACCATTGTAATTAATTATTCAAATCTCTAGAACACTTCGAAGATTCTAAGTGAAAAAAGGCAATATGCCAAAGCATTTCTGAAAAGTGAAAAGAAAAAAGAAAAATTGATGGTTTAGAATATCAAAATTATAAGAGAGAAAATTAAAATTGATTTTCCAGCGGATATAAACTTCTTGATGTATCTTAATTAAATAAATAGAATTGAAGAATGATTTATTGAATTTGATTTCGGCCTTTCCCTCACTTCTGAAATACAACAAATTGACTTTTAATAGTTAACAAAGAATTTAAACTCAAGTTACTTCTCAATGTCTGCTTTCAAATTGAATGATATAATAAAATTAAAAATCAAATAATTTGGTTAAAGAGTAAATACATGATTAAATTACCGCTTGCAATGATCGCAGCTATTTGTTTTATTAATGAACTGCCATAGTTTACTTCAGACAAAGGTTTTTCTAAAAAATCAGAAATGACCTTTTTATTAACTGCTATTATGTTATAAAACCGATATTGTTGGAAGTGCTACCCATATTATCAAACGCTCTCTACAAAATACATCTTCACCAATCCCTTTCCTTTGGCTTTCACTTCGCCTCGAAATTCGCATTTAAACTTGTCTTTTACCAAATCATAGGAGGTTTCAGATATGTTTACTTTGCCGATTTCTCCCGAACTTTCCATGCGGCTGGCGGTGTTCACGGTGTCACCCCAAATGTCGTACGCGATTTTTTTTACACCCACAATTCCGGCTACTACAGGTCCGGTGTGAACTCCTATTCTGATTTCGAAATAAGGAAGACCAGCGGCAATTTTTCTTTGTTTACCTTCTTCAATAAAATCTCGAATTTCAAATGCAGCCTTTACAACATCTGAAGCATGGGTATCATTTGGAGTAGGTAAGCCCCCGGCTGCCATATATGAGTCGCCTATAGTTTTAATTTTTTCGATGCCATGTTTTTGCATAATTCTATCGAATTCAGAAAAACAAATATTTAAGTCTGAAACCAGCTCTTTTGGACTTAATTTTTCGGCTAAAGCAGTAAATCCTTTGAAATCCGTGAATAATACTGTAACATGGTCAATGAGTTTAGCATCAGCAGAACCTTTTGCTTTAAGTTCTTCAGCTACTTCTTCAGGTAAGATATTGAGCAGGAGGTCATCAGATTTTTTCTTTTCTGCCACAACTTCGGCAGTTCTAATTACAACTGTTTGTTCCAATTTTTCTTTCTCTATTCTCAAATTGCGTTCACGCCATTTTACAAAAACTCTTAATGCAAAAAGAAATAGCAATGCATATAAAGTATAAGCCCACCATGTTCTATACCAAGGTGGTAATACCGTAAAAGTGTAGGAAATTGGTTCACTCCATTTTGCCGCTTCTTCTTTAGCGAGTCCAGAGAACTTGGCCCTAATTTTTAAAGTATAAGTGCCTTCAAAGATATTACCAAAGGTTGCAGTTGTTTTATTAGAAACAGGACTCCATTCATCGTCATAACCTTCTAAAAAATATTGGTATTCCATAAGATTTGACCTTGCAGGTTCAATGGCAATAAAATCAACAGTTATGCTATTGTTATTGTAGGGCAAAACTAAATTTTGTGGCACATTGTAATAGGTACTAAATCCATTAAAATAGATATCACCAAATTTTTTTTTCATTTGGTCTCGTTCGGCGATACTCAATGGCTTGCCAAAAATTGAAATCTCTTCAGTGATATTCGGTGGGACATTTATTGTGTCATTAGTATTGGCATCTTCGAGTAAATTATTCCAAACTATTGGCGTATTGTTAATTTTAATATTTTGGATAAACACTTCCGTTTTTTTTGGAATTGGTGTGTAGTTTAGAAAGATCTAATCTAACCACTGCAGTTTTATCGCTTCCTGTTCCTAGCCATACAATTCCATCTTTATCCTGTATCATGCAATTCTGACCAACATTTACATCTTTTATCGGGTAGCCATTTTCTGTATTTAAAACTTGAATATTTTTAAGTTTTTCCTTATTTGAAAAATTCGGACAATCGAAAATATTCACTCCAAAATTGGTTCCCAACATGATTCTACCGTCTTGTAATTGCAATATTTGAGTAATAAAATTATCAGTTAGTCCTTGTTTTGTTGAAATGGTTCTGATTGTAGCCGAATCTTTTTCGATGTTGCTAATTATGCAGACTCCTCCTTCATCTACTCCCACCCAAATATTTCCTTTCTTATCTTCAGTAATGCAAAATATATTATCGCCCGAAAGCCCATTTTTTCTATTGTAATTTGTAAATGTTTTTCCATCGAAACAAGATAAACCTCCTCCATAAGAGCCGAACCACATTCTGCCTTTGGAATCTTCAAATATGGCCAAGACCATATTTTTTGCAAGCCCTTGTTCTTCGGTGTAATTGGTGAATGTTTTGCCATTGAAACAAGAAATGCCTTTATCTAGGGATGAAATCCAAATATTGCCTTTGTTATCTCTGTAAGTACCCCGTTTTTCGAACCGGTTATAAATTGGAAGTTCAAATTTGCTGAAATTTCTCTGAGTATTTCAAAGGGCTTAAATTATTTAGCGATTGATGTGGATGATTTAAGTTGTAATCTTCCATCCATTGCCAAGACAGCTCTCT
>CANHIS010000227.1 GCA_947460255.1 Bacteroidota bacterium | reverse complement strand
GTTTAAAGTGTTATAGAGAACCAGATCCAGATGGTGGAGCCCAAGGTAATGGAGCAGGCACGTTTTGTGGATTAGTTTGGTTATTAATTTGTTTTTGGATTTGTTGTTGCATGTGTGGCTTATCAGCGACTACATCTAACCAAGCTACTACTTCTTCTTCAGTTAAATCTTCAAATGGAATAAAGCTTCCAGAAGGTTGAGGCATTGGAGTAACACCAGCAAAAGATCCACTATGGCCAGTTTCATCAACTCCTACGTAATTGTAACGTACTCTTGTTACTACATCAGGATGTCCATCGCTACCGCTTGGAGCGATTTCTAATTGAGTAATGTTGAATGTGTAAGTTAAAGACATTTTTATTTATATTTTTATGGTTATAAATATTGCTAAAATTAAGAGAATTCTACTACTATTGATTCAGGTGTTACTTGGAATCCATTTCCGCAAGCTATATCCACTGTTACCATAGGATGTATCATTGTAGCTCCTGAGAAGGTCCATGTTGCACCTTGGGTACCACCAAGAGGAGATGTAGCTGCTTTACTTACTGATATTCCACTTCCTACAGATATAGATACAAGATCATTACTAAATCCTGGGTTTGAGTAATAAGCTCCAGCTGTATGATAAGTGCCTCCTGCGGATGCTAATTTAATATCATATGTAACAGAACCCCAGTTAGTTTTATTAAAAATAACTTTAACTTGAGTAAAAGTACCAGTTTGTCCAAATACAAGCTCAACTCTTGAAAATGTTTGAGGTCCATTATGTATAGTAGTACCACCAACAACGTGTAGAGGACCATAAGGACTTGTTGTACCTATACCTACTCTACCAATATTAGTGATACGCATACGCTCAGCTGATGCTGTGTTGAATCTGATTGTATTTGATACATTTCCTCCTTCTAAAAAGATAGCTGATTGGAAACCACTTGTACTTCCTGCACGAATAGTAGTAGTTGTAGCATCAGCTCCTGAACCTATTAATGTATTAAAAGGAAATGATCGGCCAGAAACTTCACCAGAAACATAAATACTTCCGTTAACATCTAATGTAGCTCCTGGTGATGTAGTACCAATACCAACATTTCCGCCACGTGCGTTTAATAGTAGACTATTATAAGAGGTACCATTTACCATAGCTTGGATAAATCCTACATCAGTAGAAGTATTAAATCCCATGCTTAATCTTTTCTCTGGGTTAGTTCTTCCACTGATGCTAAATTGACCTTGTGAGCCAAATTCAGCAGTTGTAGCATAATCTTGTTCTACAGATAATATAGCTCGTGGTGCTGTAGTACCTATAGCAAATGAACCATCGCTTGTTATTCTTAATTTTTCAGAGCCACCAGTATAAATCTCTATATTGGCATTTCTACTACCAATATATGTACCACTTCCTCCTGTATTTTGGAATCTAATAAAAGAAGCAGCATTACCACTATTTAAATGTAGTATTTCAGTAGGGGTGGTGGTGCCTATACCAACAAAACCTCCATTGTTCATTGTGATACCACTTCCAATAACACCTGAACCGTTTGTAACGTAAAAAGTATTTGAAGCTTGTCCTGCACCTATATTGGCAAATCCTACATATCCACCATTACCAGAATGTCCTATGTTTATTCTTGCATCAGTAGTAGTTGATGTAGCATTTATTATATCAGTTGAACCAACTACATGAAGTTTGTAAGAAGGGTTTGTAAGTCCTATACCAACATTCCCACCTTCTGTAATTCTCATTCTTTCAGCTAAAGTTCCTGCATTAGCAGTCAAAAATTGTAAATTACCTGCAACAGGAGAGGCATTTGTTACATCTCCAATTATTCTTGCGTGAACATCAAAAGCACCTAGTTTGAAAGATATTCTACCATCATCTGATAGTGGGTTTAAAATAATATCTGCTCCTGTTGTTACACTACTACTAAACGTAGCTGCACCTGTTGATGATATTCTTAAACGCTCAGTAGCACCACCACCATTCACTCTTGTACCAAATGATAAATAAGAAGCATGATCTCCTGCTGTTGAGTTTTCTTTACCACCTTTAATATAAGAAAAGGTGTTTATAATAGAACTTGTTCCGCTAAAATAACCTGCAAAGGATATACCACCACCAGTTCCAGTTGTAGCAGATGTAGTATCAAATATTCTTATTGTAGTTGTAGTATCACCTTGGCCAACATTAGGTCCATCAACCGCTAATCTAAATGTTTGTGTATCTGTAGTACCTATACCAATATTACCGTTATTTAGGATACGCATATATGTAGACCAAGATCTAGTTCCTGAAGTAGTGCTTGAGTAATCAAATGAAAATCCATCAGAAGTAAATCCCATTCTAGAACCACCATAAGCTCCTCTTACAGTTCCATCAGGGAATGTATTACCTACTATATAAGGACCAACACTTGAACCTAAACCTAAAACTACAGCTCCGCCACCACCACCAGTCATATCTAAAAATATACCTCCTGTATTTGATGCTGCAGGTACTTCTACTTCTAATTGTGATAATGGGTTTATTGTACCTATACCAACATTACCATCACTAGTAATACGCATTTTTTCCTGGATAGCTGTCACCTCTACACCTGTACTATTATTAGTATAGAAAGACATATATGTTCTCCAAGTAGATCCTGGATCTTCTCTCGCTACTGAAATTGCACCTCCAATAGTATCAGCACCTCTCATTATAAGAGAAGCTCGGCTGTTAGTACCAGAATTATCTGCTTGTATAATAACACTACCTGTTAATCCTCCTTGGGCTATAACTGAAGCATTATATAAACCTCCCGGTACTATTACTTGTAGTCTTGATGATGGTGATGTAGTACCAATCCCCACATTCCCACCGCTTGTTATTCTTACACGTTCAGTGTTGTTAGTGACAAGTAATAATGGATGATTTGTTTCAATTTGTACAGCAGGAGTTCCAGCTCCAGAAAAAGCTGGGTTTAAGTAAAGATTAGCACCTCCTACTTGGGTATCAGATGCTAAAAACAATGCTGAATTACCAGAGGCTGATGATACTATTCTACCTGTTGCTACTAATTTATTATTAGGTGAGCTTGTTCCAATACCAACATTACCATCACTAGTAATCCTCATTTTCTCTGTAATGTTTGTTATAAACACTATCGGAGCGTTTCCAGCTGTAGTCAAGTTTAAATTTCTTGTTCCTTCTGTTGATACTGTGAAGTCACTAGCATCTACATATAAGTAACCTGATGTAGTATTTCCT
>CANHIS010000226.1 GCA_947460255.1 Bacteroidota bacterium | reverse complement strand
TGGCGATCCAAGAGAAAACGCTGTAGCGGAACGTGTTAATGGAATTATCAAGGACGAATATCTTGAAAACTACAGTGTAAACAACCTGAAGGAAGCAAAGGAATTATTAGATGCCGTCATTGCATTATATAACGAGGAAAGACCTCATATGACCATTAACAATCTTGTTCCGAATGTATTACATGAAACCACACCCAACTTAAAAATAAAGCGCCTTTGGAAAAACTACTATCGAAATCAACCTACATTTGTAAACCTAAATCAGGATTAATGCTAAACTGTAAATCAACTTTAGGATTAACCAATAATCTGTAAACTTTTTTTAGGACGAGTCATTCTACATCAAGTTAAGCGGGTTGCTTAGAGGGGGCGTTTTATAAAAATTGATTTAGATACCGCGTTCGCCGAAACAATCCTAACAAGATAAGGTCCTGCAGGCAATGCGTTTGTGTTGATCTTGGTCTCGCAATCTGCCAGATGCAGGCGCATCCATTCGCGTCCCTGCAAATCGGAAATCAAGCAAAGGCTTTCTTCGCTATTTTGTTTGCCAGCAATAGAGATGAAATTTGTTGCCGGATTTGGCCAAACTGTCAATTGCGCTGTTTCTTTTTGCCAATTTGTTCCATCTACTACCAGCGAATCGAAACTGAGGTTGTCTATAAACAAAGTTGAATTTCCTGCCGGATTGGGCGCATCGTTGTTGTAGCATGCCAAAATCATAATCCTCGCGCTGTCTGCTGTTTCATAGTCGCTGATGTCGAGCGAAAAGGGTTGCCAGCTGTTTACCATTTCTGCTGTTTTGAATTGTCCGCCTCCAACATCGATTCCGCCATTGTATAGTCTGATGTGTATTTCAAACGTATCGCCGTTCAAGGGCAGGAATTTATAGTATCCGTATAATTCTACCGGGTGTCCCTGCAGCGCAAAGGCCGGATTGTCGTTGCCGGCTAAGTCGCCCGTCCAAACAATGCCAAAGGCCGTCCATGATGGGAGAAGTTCCAGATGATTTTCAATTCGAAGCGCATAGGATCCGCTGTTGGGTGGAAAATGATCGCTTGTTCGGTTTGCGGGATAAGCAGCGCCCGCTTGAACGGAGTCGTTTGCACACCACCAACCCGCTGGATTGAAGTACCCGTTCGATTCTATCCAGTCTTCGAATCCTGCGTTTGGAATTTGGCTAATCGCAAACTGATATCCCAATAACAATGCAACTGCAATAAGGAAAGATGTTTTCATTTAGCGTTTATTTAATGATGATTCGACGTGTTTCTGAAAATTCATGGTTCTGAATTTGAATTAGGTACTCGCCTGGATTCAATTCCAAAGATTGCAGTGGGAATACACGCTGGTCGCGAAAATTGGCACGAAAAAGAAGTTGGCCGTTTATATCCTGTAGACTGAATTCATAGGATTTTCCTGCTTGTTGCGGAAATTCGATTTCGACGTATTCATCGGCCGGGTTTGGCCATATTTTAATTTCGTTCAATGGTAGTGATTTAAAATGTTCAGCACTGGCAGCTTCATTTAAGACCCAAAGCTCTGTTCCACAGTTCTCTGAGCTGCCTTTGAATACATATAATCCATTGATAATTTTCAATTCGCTGCTGTTGGCAACTGCGTCGAGTGCATTGGAAAACATGACTGCAGGCATGGAAGCATGAGCCAATTTCCAAATTTGTTCGCCTAAACCATTGTCGGCGCTGAAAAAGAGATGTTCATTTACAATGCTTAGAGAGATTGGAAATGAGCCCGCTGCGCCCGGACAAATATCTTGTACCAGCTGAGTTCCATTCACCGTTCCATCAGAGGTCCACAATTCTAGGCCGGTGGTCGATGTGTAGCCAGCAAAAAAGACCTGATCCTCAAACGCCGTTAGGTATGTAGATATAACACCGCTTTCGGTTCCTTGAGCAATATCGCGAACCATGTAAGCTGCTTGTCCATCAAAAGCCCATAATTCGCGCCCAAAAGGATATTCCTCACCAAAGAAATACAGCAGGTCTCCGCTTGTTTTAAGGTTGGTAGGATTTAAGTCTACTGTTTTGCTGTAAATCTCTGTAACACGTTCTACTTCATAGCCTTGAATACGCCACAATTGCGTTCCCGCACCGTTGATTCCAATTCGATCTTTGCCACGGAAATAAATATCGTTGCCGAATTGCTCAAAATAGGGCTCGTCGAGTTGGCCCACAATTACACTTGTAGACAGCGCAATCGTTCCATCAGCCGTTCCATCGCTATAATATACTCCTTGATTGTTTGACCGAGAAAAATACAGGCCCGATTCGCCTGCGAAAAAGTACTGAGGAAAAAACGAAATCGAGCCCTCTGCCATGTCTGCTACGAGTTCGGTGGTAGATGCTTCCCCACTTGTTTTCCAAAGCTCGCTTCCATAAGCTTCGGTATATGCCCTGAAAAATAGTGTATTGTTGTATACAGTTAACTCACCAGGATAACTGCTGTATTCGCCTGCAAGCAAGTCAATAACCATGCTTGTTCCTTCTGCCGTTCCATCGGTTTTCCACAATTCAAAGCCATGATGTCCATCGTTGGCTGTGAAAAAATAATTGCCGTTGAAATACACAAAGCCCTCAGGCATTGACCCCAATAAAGTGTCTGCATTTATTTCAAGAAGCATTGATGTTCCAGAAGATGTACCATCTGTTTTCCACAACTCATAATTGTTGTCGTTGTTGCGTGCCGTGAAGATGGCAAGGTCGTTCATGCTGCATAAATTAGCCGGGAATGAGCTCTCGGGACCTTCGAACGCGTCTGTTAAAAGTGTTGGATTTTGTGCAATTGCATTTGGAATAATTAGGAAGGCGAGAAATAGGATTGCCAGCGTTTTCATAGTAATTTGTATAGAGTGAATCTTTTGTACAGCAGAAAATCCTACCTGGAATTCTCGTACTTGCTTAGCAAAATTGGCCGTAATTAAAATCAACTAAAATGACCATTGTCATTCATTTGGTATAATTCGAGTGTTGTTGATTTTCGCAATCAACGTATTATACCAAGCTTCCTTTGCAACGATTCAACGCTTACAGGTTGCTCAAACAATGCCACCCAGCCATTCATTGGGATATAATCCTTGAGTATGCATTCGATGCGTAATGCGCTTATTAATAGTTCGATGAAGATCTGCATTTGTCTTCAGGTCAATCCCGAAGAATCGACTTCAAAAGCTAATCTCCTCCAAGATTTTTCGGTAAATTCTGTCTTGCTTTTCCTTAAGTCGCTCCTCTGCAATCAGGCCT
>CANHIS010000225.1 GCA_947460255.1 Bacteroidota bacterium | reverse complement strand
CCTGGAATCTCTACCATCCAAACCCGGGCTAAATACTTTTTTATCATTCCTTATATTTTATACGATTATCAAGCCACTAAACCTGCACAACGCAGAGGTAAAACACCGGCTAAATTTCTGGAAGATAGAGAGTACGACATCATGTGGGCATTGGCTGAGCAATATGAGTATCAGGAGGGCAATGGTGTAATAGGTATCAGTAAACGCAAGCCGAACAAAATTGTAAGACGTCCATCGGCTATTTATTGGAATGGCTTGTACACCTATCAATTCATTAATACGAACGGGTTGGCAGCAGATAGTTTTTTAAGGCAGTCTGTCAATCCTTCAATGGAAACATTACTCTCCTCAGTGCAGCAGGGGGATGATACTGCAGGCGATGATGCCGATGCTGAGCATGAGAATGTATTTAAGATAAGAGTATCACCTAAGCTGAATTGGAATGAAAATCTAACACTTGATTTGGATAAAGCGGAAGCTGAGTTTTTCCAGGATCGAATTCTATCCATTGCCAAAGGCAAATTGATTGCCGAACTATTACAGCAGGAAAAGCTCTGGAAAGTATTTATACAAGCTGAAAACTTTATGCAGTTTGCAAAAGCGGCACTATCACTTCCACTTTCAGATAAGCTGAAGGCAATGCTCATTTTAGCACACGATTTTTCTGAATTAATGTACGGGGCACATTTGGCATACAATTGTCAGTTACACCACAAGGTTTTTAACAGCGATTACTTTGATGAGGATTTCCAGGAGTGGATAGACGGCATTGAGGATAATATGCTCGACTATTCCAACTTCAATCCTGATATACTATTCAGTTACGCCACCACTACAAAGTCAACAACTGTTCAGTTTGTAAAAGATTGGTGGAAGCAAACACAGAACGGATGCAAGGATGTAAAGAAAAGAGATACCCTGATAGAACAACAGGAAGCAATGGTAAAAGGTGGCAAAGCCCGATTGCGTTGGAAAAAAACAGATGATGTAAAAGAAAATAATTGGCTTGGGTTAAGGCATTTTGATTATCGCTTTTTCCAGGCACGAACCATTTTAAAAGATATTAGAACAGGAATAAATAACTAAGATGCTGCATCCTAAACACAATAGAATAGATTATGGCGATCAACTCATTCCACCAGATGGGTATGAATTGGCCTATGCTATTGGCACATCTTATTCCTTAGACCTCGAAGCCCTGATGATATTACCTGTGGCTTTGTTTTATGCTCAAAAATTAGATAGTAATGCTGATGAATTGAGGTACGATATGCTGGATGCCATTACTAAAGCAGCAGATAAAATTACGGTGTACTATCAAAACGGGCAGTTGAAAGTACCACAGAAATACCATCACCTGATGGCATACTGGGAAAAGGGTATTCAGCCCGTTACCATGCCCCACCATGCCAGTTCATTTCATCCAAAAGTTTGGGTAATCAGGTATGAAGGTAAAGATTTAGCTACTAAGTATAGGGTATTGGTTACAAGTCGCAACCTAACCTTTGCCCGTGATTGGGATATGGCTTTTGCAACAGAAGGTGAAGTGTCGGACAAAGAGCAGCCTAAGAATAAACCATTGGTGCATTTTTTACAATACCTGAATACTACTGGCAAGAAAACTATACCGGCAGCATTTCTGAGTGATTTACTTAAAGTAAAATTCGACCTTCCTGAAAAATTTGATGCGTTCAAATTTGTTCCGATTGGCATACCTAATTCAGAAACAGGCAAGCCTTACACCAACCCAATTACAGCGTCCAAAACCTTTTGGGATGAAATGCTGATTGTTTCACCCTTCGCAGATAAAACAACATTGAACAGCATCTATGAAGCCACGAGCAAAACTCCCTACTTGTTGAGTAGAAAAGAAGAATTGGATGCGGTGGATGAGGAAACGCTTACCCAATTGGAATGCTGGCAGTTCAATACTTATTTCGAAAAAGCTGAATTTAATCCAGATTTTGAAGATGGGGGTTCTGAACCATTACCACAAAATTTACATGCAAAACTATTTGTTGCAATGTATGAAAAGACGCCTTATTGGTATTTAGGTTCAGCCAATTGCAGTGACGCTGCTCAGGGTAGAAATGTAGAATTTATGGTTGAGTTAAAGGCAGGTAATTGGGCTGGCTTAAAAACCAAAGACATTTTTAAAGCCCTTACAGACCCAAACAAGTCTGATAATATTACTTTGTTTACTGAATATAAACCTGAGTATAGGGTTTCGGTAGAAGAACAAAAGAATATTGATTTAGCCATCCGGAAAATAAAATATGATTTAACACAGCTTCCTGTAAAAGGTACAGCAACATTAATTGAAGGCGGCACAGCTTATAACCTCTCTATACAGATTGATGCAAGTCTCCTGACATTGCCCAGAGGATTTGAAGTAAGGGTTAAGCCCCTTCCTGAAAACCAAAAAGGAGGTGTAGCCATTAATCCGGAAAAAATAAATTGCATCGACAATTTTGGTGGATATGCCGAAACAGCATTGAGTATATTTTTAGTATTTGAAATTGCAAAAGTTGGCCATGTACACAGTCAGTTTCTACTGCCAATGGAAATTGAATTACCAAACAGCAGGCTTAATAAAATATTCTCCGCCATCATTGACAGCAGAGAGAAGTTTTTAAAATACCTCACGTTCTTATTAACCGGAGAAGAAACTGACCTCATTGGTAATGCCAAAGGAAATAAGGATAAAACATCTGCAAATGGGAATGATGCGTGGGATTTTACAGGTACACCCGTTTATGAAAAATTACTCATAGCATCCAGCCGTTTTCCGAGCAAGTTAGATTCAATTAATGATTTAATACAACGCCTTAAAGCGGAAACAAACGAATCGGATGAGCCTATAATAACTGCAGAGTTCGAGAGCTTCTGGAATGTATTTCAAACCTTTATTAAAAACAAAAATTGATAATGGAGGAGAAAATACAAGATACATTATCAGGGCTAAAGGACTTCCAACGAGAAACGGTGGATTACGTTTTTAAGCAGTTGTATGAGAAAGGCAGAAGCAAAATGTTGATTGCGGATGAGGTAGGCTTGGGTAAAACTATTGTGGCAAAGGGCATTATTGCGAAGGCATTCGGTCAGTTTACACCCACATCGAATAAAAAGGTTTTCAATGTTATTTATATCTGCTCCAATCAGGCATTGGCGAGGCAAAATTTAAAGAAGCTCAATTTCTCAGGCGATAATTTAGCCATTGATTATTCAGAGGATGATGATAGATTAACGGGCTTGGCATATATT
>CANHIS010000224.1 GCA_947460255.1 Bacteroidota bacterium | reverse complement strand
TTCTTCTATTTTATTCAGTTCAGTATTAATATCAAACTTGTCATTATATTTTTTAATGTAGTTTTCAAGATTGGCTTTAATTGAATTATCGTCTACCTTGCCGAAGTGAACTACAAACTTTTTATCTGCAAAGTCTACTGTGTAATCTTTAATAACGCCAAGTAGCGAAAGACGGTAAATAGCATTTTCAATTTGTGGTTTTGTGCTAAAATTCCAAATTATTCCTACACTTTCATTCTCTTTATAATGCTTAGAAACTTCTACTATTGATTTGTACTCTGCATCTAATCCTTTAAAATTTGTTGTATAGAAATACAACATTCTGCAAATGTCATTCCCGTTAAACCCTTTATCTGCAAGTATTTTTACGATTTCTTCAACCGTTGTGTCTTTGTTCTCCAAAACGTGAATTGGGAAATCTTCCGCTTCATCTGAAAAGAGAATATAACAATCAGATTTTGCTTTAACTTTTTTATCTTCATCTCTCCCTGCTCTGCCTGCCTCTTGGTAGGTCGATTCTATCGAAGCGGATATGCCGTAATGTATCGTAAGATTAATATTAGGTTTGTCGATACCCATTCCAAAAGCTTTAGTCGAGGTTAAAATCGGGAAAACGTCAGCTTTGAAATCGGTCTGAACGTGCTTTTTATATTCTTCATAATCCTTAAATTCCTTTGGAGGAACCCAATTAACCTTGTTCCCGTTATCATCTTTTATTTTAGGAACTTCTCCCGAATAGAAATTTGCTTTTGCTGGATAGATACCATTTAGCTTATTGCTCAAATCGAAACAACCAAAATCCCAATTTACATTGGGTGTAAATATGATTGCAGATTTTGAAGTGTCTTTTTTAGTTTCAAGAAATTTTGATTTAGCATTGATATTTTCTAAAATTTCTTTTGTTGCATCATACTTTTTCTTTGATGCACATTTTACAACTTTAAAAGTGAGTTCGGGGCGATTAAAATCAATTTGAGATTTTATATTTTCATCCTTAACACCAAACTCCGCCTTTATGTCTTTGTGAACTCGGCTTGATGCGGTAGCAGTTAATCCTAAAAATTTGGTGTTTGGACAATATTCTTTTACAGTTTTAGCTAAGTTTAAATATGAGGTTCTGAAATCGTGTCCCCATTCTGAAAGGCAATGAACCTCGTCTATTACTGCATAATTAATTTTAAAGTTGGCATTTACATTGCTTAAATGTTTGCGAAATGTTTGTATTTGAAGTCGCTCTGGCGAAATCCAAACAATCAAGTATTTTCCTTTCGCATAATTTAGTTGTATAGTTTCTTTTTCGCTTGCCGATATTTCACCTGATATAAAAGCTGTGTTATTAATAAGTATTTTATCCAAATTTTGTTTTTGGTCAAGCATTAAGGATTTAAGCGGTGATATAACAAAACAAACACCCGGTTGCAAAAGAGTTGTCAGTTGGTAACATATAGATTTACCTGCCCCAGTTGGTAATAAGCCTATCGTATCAATTCTGTTTAGAGAGTTTGTAATAATTGCTATTTGTCCTTGTCTGAAACTATTTTTATTAAATATGTTCTTAAGGAAAAATTCTAATGATTTTTCGGCTTCTTTTTCTTTTAACTGATAGTCAATTGGTGTTGTTGTGCTTACAATGAAATAATTGTTTTCATCATAATAATCTGTTCTAACAAAAATCAAGTCTTGATTTTTGCAATTGTCGTCATAGCGTTTTAAAACATCAAAGTCTATGTTTACAGCGTTATCGGTGGAAAAAACGATTTTTGGTTTTGCAAAAGAAATGTTTTGCAACAAGTGTAAATTCTCCAACCATAATTGTAAATCTTCAATTGCAATGGTTAGGTCACTTTGGTGTTCATTTTGAATATTGAATCTCCATTCTGTATCTGTCAGGGATAAGTAACCGAATTTGAGTAATTGAAGAGTTAAAGTCTGGAATCGGCAAATATTCGTTAGTCGTAATTCTGTTTTGTGCTTTTGATAGTCAACAAGATTATATTTGAGAATACCTTTTGATTTATCAAGATAGGTTTTTATTTCTTCTATTTTTTGTTTTAGTAAAGGTGTTTCCTTTCTCAAATCAACTGTCGGAATTCTTACGGTCGAGATTCCATTTTGTTTGAAATGCAAATCCCTTTTTGCGTCTTTGGCACCTTCTTGTTGATGTTGAGAACCATCAATCTCAATTACTAAATTCGCTTGTGGCAAATAGAAGTCTACTTGTTGAGCAACGAACTCAACTGAAACATTGGGTAGAATTTCTGTAATGAATGCTTCGGGTAAAATTAGCTGTTTGATGAAAGGGTAGGCAGCAAAAAAGTGTTCTAATTTGTTGTAAAATTCTAAAGCTGGATTATATCCGTCTGATGAGCCTTTTATAGATGTATTCCAATTAGGGTTTTGTCTTGAAATTAAAGGAAGAAAGTTGTCATTGATTTCAAATTTGTCTATTTGTAGGCTTTTAATGATGTGGTCGGAAGGTATTGTCGGTGTACCTCTGTGGAGTATATTTTGTAAAACGCAAATTATTTGTAAATGCTCTATACTTACCTCTTTCTGTCTTGAAAGGTTTATAATGCTGAAATTATTGTTCGTATTTACATAACCTGCACTAAATTTCATAATCTGTCGGATTAAAAAGTAGGATGTGGGGAGGGCAAAAGCAAATGTGGTGCAACTGTGTGTCGGCTTGTGGGAGGGGTTGCACCTCTTTTGATTTTGCAGAAGCGTGGGCTTTTCTTTTCATTTTTTTTCTTTCGGTTCGTCATTGCTCGGTCGTCCCTTACAATGACCGCTAACGCTTTGCAGCTACCCGAAGGTGGCGATTTCGAAGCACTTCACTGTCAACCAAGCAGAAACTTTGATAGATGCACAAAGCTTGATTTAACCACTTAACCGCCACTTTTGGGTAGGTGCTGTTGGCAGCAGTATTTCTAGTTCATTCGTTGCTGTATTTGCTGTTGTTGTTGAATTTGTTGAATCTTTTGTTGCAATTGTTGCTGTTGTTGTTGTAACTGTTGTTGCTGTAAAAGTTGTTGTCCGTCTTGCTGATTAATAATTTGAAGCTCTGTTTCTCTGATTAATAGTGCAGCAGACTTTGAATCAATGCTAGGCTCATTTATACTATTTAAAATCGATTCAATTGATGCTAATGTGGTGTTATCTACGTCAATTCCAATTTCATTTAATTTGTTTGTTATTTCTGTTTTTGAAGCGTTTGGTAATTTAGCTAGTAAGTTCCCATATTGTATTGTGTCTAAGGATTGTCCCGCAGTTATTAAACTA
>CANHIS010000223.1 GCA_947460255.1 Bacteroidota bacterium | reverse complement strand
GTATCGGGATCGGTGAGCAGATCGCGCGAGACCGACACCACCCGCCCCGGCACATTGAGCTGCGGCGCATGCGCAAACGCGCTAAAGCGGATCTCCGTGGGCAAGCCCTCGCGCAGCCGGTCGACCACATGCGGGCTCACCCGGGCCTCGATCAGCAGCGGCGCGCCCGCCGGCACGATATCCATGATCTTCTGGCCGGCGCCGATCACAGCCCCGACCGCCTGTACGGCCAGCCCCACCACCTGACCGGCCGCCGGTGCGCGCAGCTCGGTGCGCGCCAGGTCCTGCGTGACCGCCTTGAGCTTTTCCGCATCGGCCTGCACCTCACGCCGGATCTCGGCCAGTTGGGCGTCGACGTCCTTGCGATAGTCCTGCTGCACCACCTGCATGCGCTGTCCCACTTCGGCCACCTGCCGATCGACGCGCTGCAGGCTCGCCGATGCGTCGGCCAGCGCGCTGCGCACCTCCGCCAAGTTGCGCTCGAGCTCGAGCTGCCGATTGCGCGGCGCATAGCCCTCGCGCACCAGTTCGCGCAGACCGACCAGCTCCTCCTCGAGCAAGGCTTGCTGGCGCTTGCGCTGCTCGATCACCTGCACCAGGCCCTTGCGCTGCTCCTGCAAGCCGGCCTGGTTTTCCTGAAGGCTGGCCAGAGTGGCTTGCAGCGACAAGCGCCGCGACTTGAACAACTCCTGCTGCGTCTGGATGTGCTGGCGCACCATGGGATCGCTGCGCTGGCCCTCGAGGTCGGGATGAAAACTCAGCACCGCCTTGCCCGCCTGCTCGGCCAGAAGGCGCGACTCGGCCGAACGCAGCGCCAGGTAATGCTGGCGGATCGACTCAAAGTTGGCACGCGCCGTGGCCTGCTCGAGCACCATCAGGACATCGCCCTCGCGCACCGCGGCGCCCTCCTGGACAAACACCTCGCGCACGATGCCGCCCTGCAGATGCTGCACCGGCTTGCGCTTGGTGTCGACGGCCACCACACCTGTAGCTGGAATGCCTTCATCGATCGGGGCCAGCGCCGCCCACAGCAGCAAGCCCAGCAATGCCAGCCAAAGGGTGTAGCGGCCGATACGCGCCGCTGATGAAGGCGGCGCAACAGTGCCCGGGTCTTGGGGATCGGGCGGGTGGGTCACAGAAGGAGGCGAGGTCATAAAAAAAGCTTTCGTCGGTCAAACCGCAGCCGCCGCGCGGTCGGCTTGGGACAAGCGTCCGGCATCGAGCTGCCAGCACGCATCGAGCGCCTGCAAAATCTCCGGGCGGTGCGTGATCAGCAGCACCGAGCTGCCCTGCTCGCGCAGCGACTTGAGTGCCTGCACCAGGCAGCGCTCGCCGTGCTCGTCCAGGTTTGAGTTGGGCTCATCGAGCACCACCAGGCGTGGGCTGCCATAGACCGCCTGCGCCAGCGCAATCAGCTGGCGCTGTCCGCCCGACAGCATCTGCCCAGCTTCGCCGGCGGGCGTGTCATAGCCTTGCGGCAAGGCCAGGATCAGCTCGTGGATCCCGACGCGGCGCGCCGCCTCGACCACCGCTTGCGGATCGGAGCGACCAAAGCGGGCGATGTTCTGGGCCAGCGTGCCTTCGAGCAAGGCCGGCTCTTGCGGCAGATAGCCCAATGCCGGACCCAGACTCTGCCGGTCCCAGTCAAAAACCGACAGCCCATCGATCTCAATGCGGCCTTGACAGGCATGGCGCGGCCACAGGCCAAGCATGACACGCGCCAGCGTGCTCTTGCCCGAACCCGAGGGCCCCACCAGACCGATCAGGCGCCCTGCGGGCAGATCAAAGCTGATGTCATGCAAGAGGGTCTGTCCGCCGCCGGGTGCGCACACCGTCGCGCCCTGCCAGCACACGTTGGCCGCAGCCGGTGTGCGGATTTCCTGCGCATGATCGGCCGGTGCATGCGCCAGCACCTGGGCCAGACGCTGGGCAGCGATGCGGGCCGACAGCAGCGCGCTCCAGCTGCTGACCAGCAGGTCCAGGGGCTGCAAGGCCTTGGTCATCAAAATGTTGGCGGCGATCATGGCGCCCGGGCTGATTTGGCCGTCAAGCACCAACCAGGCACCCGCGCCCAGGCTCAGCGCCTGCTGCACATGCCGGGCCTGCTTGCTGATCGAGGAATAGCGCGCCGTCAGCGACTCCGACGCCTGTTGGGCGGCGCTGTAGCTTTGGTGGCGCTGCTGCCAGCGCTGGCGCAAGGCGCCGAGCATGCCCATGGCATGAATGGCCTCAGCATTGCGCAGCTGAGCCAGTTGGTCCTGCTGGGCCTGACGGGCCGCCTCCGTCGCACCCTCGACCACCGATCGGCTGCTGCGGTGGCTGGCCAGCGCAATGAGCACCAGCACCACCGAAAACGCCAAGCCGATCCAGCCCAGCCAAGGGTGCAGCAGGAACATGATGGCCAGGTAGATCGGAAACCAAGGCAGGTCAAACAGTACGAACAGGCCCTGGCCCGTGACGAACTGGCGCAAGGCATTGAGATCGAGCAGGGCCTGCTGCGGGCTGCTCGAGGGCTGCTGCAGCTCGCGCTGCAGCGCCGCCTCGTGCACGCGCGAGGCGAGCAAGCCGTCCATGCGCTGACCCATACGCACCAGCACCGCCGTGCGCCCCTGCTCGAGCCAAGCCGCAAGCAACAGACCCAGCGCCAGCACCAAGGTCAAGGCCAACAAGGTCATGCCGTTTTGACTGACCATCACACGGTCATAAACCTGCAGCATGTAAAGGCTGGGCAGCACCATCAGGGTGTTGATCAGCATGCTGATCAACACCGCCTGCGCAAACTCAGGCCGCAAGGGGAGCAAATGGCGCCGCCACAGAGCCCTCATGCCGCGCTCCCACCGCTCGGGGCCCCAGCGTGCTGCTGGTAGGCTTTCTTGAGGGCCTGGATCACCTCATCGCGGACGCCGCAGGCCTGCATCACACCCTCGCGCACCACCATCAGATGCGTGGCCTGCTCGAGCACCGATTGCCGATGGCTGATCACCACCACCGTGCTGCCGCCTTGGCGCAACTGCTGCAAGCAGCGCGCCAGGGCCTGCTCGCCAGCGCTGTCAAGATGCGAGTTGGGCTCATCTAGCACCACCAGGCGCGGCCGGCCGTAGACCGCACGGGCCAAGGCGATGCGCTGGCGCATGCCGCCCGACAAAAACGCCCCTTGCACGCCCACCGGCGTCTGCAGGCCCTGGGGCAGCTGATCGAGCAGCGGCCCCAGCCCCGCCAGCTCGATCGCCTCCTGCAGCTTGTCGGGCTGCGCCTGTGCAAAGCGGGCCACGTTGTCGGCCACCGTGCCCTCGAGC
>CANHIS010000222.1 GCA_947460255.1 Bacteroidota bacterium | reverse complement strand
TGTTTCAAGAACTCCACCTACACAACCAGCTTCAGGAAACAAATTCAAAGTTTCGACGCAAAGAGGAAGATAATCGGGATCTACTTCTGCATGTGCACCAAGAATAATAACTACATCAGAGTTGTTGAACTCAATGCCATAATTTAGAGCAAAAGGAGTTGTTTGTTCAGGATTATCAATTAGATAAACATTAGAAAAATCAGAAAACCGGTTCAATACAATCTCTCTTGTTTTGTCGGTACTTTGCCCATCACAAATCAATACATCAAACAATTCTTTAGGATAATTTGATACTAAAACCGAATCAACACACTTTTCGATGTACTTTTCTTCATTCCTACAAGGAATAACAACAGATATTCTAGTTTGATTTGGCATTTCTCAGTAAAAGTGAATAAAAAAATGCGAAAAATATAACTCCTGCTTGAGCTTCAAGAATCCCCTCCACCAAAGCATTTGAAAAGGAAATCAAGAGAAATGCAGAAAAGACAAAATCCTTAGAAACTAAAGACTGAATAAAAGGGATCACCATAATTAGCAACAACACAAGCATACCCAAAACTCCGATTGCAACTGATGTTTGTAAAAACTGATTATGAGCATTCAATTGCTTCGATTCAATACCTGAATAGCCATTTTGATGATATTTCTTAGACAACTCTATATTCACATCGCCAGTCCCTACACCGAAAGGATTCTCAACGGCTAAATCAAAGGCAGATCTCCAAATCATTAATCTTGCAGCATTGCTTTCTGTGTCATCGGTTTGAATCGCTTCTGGATGCTTTATTGTCTCCCAACCTACAGCAAATCTTTCATAAACTGACTGATTTAACATGAGTGCAGAAAGTGTTCCTAGAAAAAATATAGAAGCCAAAACATAGTTGGTAACTCTTGAAAATCGTTCTCTTATATATTGAATAAAAAAGAAAAGCAAAATCAAAAACAATAACAAAATATTTAATTTCGAAGCAAGAAAAAACACCGAAGCGCCGAGTACAATTAATAATAAATAATAAACTAATTTAGGAATTACAGGTATATTTTCCTTGTCAAATAAAAAAACCATTGCCAAAAGAAAATACATTGAGATATATGAAGGATGAAAAAAGGGTGAAAAATCGCCATAAATCAACCAACTACCACTATTCAAAAAGCCAATTAAAAAGCTCCTTGCCAGCAAAAAGAACGCTACAAGAACAGCCGATCCTACAAAAAACAACTTAATTCTGTTGATATTACTTTTAGTTAAGTCAGGACGTGCAAAAATCAACAATGGCATTAATAACAATGACGACTTTATTTCAATATGCAATAAAGCTTTCGCTAAATTTTCAGACCAAAGCAGACCAACTACATTGAATAAAAAGAATACAACCAATAACAAAGCCAATTTTGATGATTTCAGTTCTTGCAAACGCTTTTTCCAATCGATGGGTAACAAATAAATAAGCAGTAAAATCAATACTGAAACCTGCACCAACAAGGGAAAAATTGGAAAAGACACTGCTAGCATTGCAGATGCAAAAAACAAACATTTATTTAACCAAGAAGGACTCATTTAACAACAGATTTGTAAATGGAATAAAACATCTTGCTTGTAGTTGATCTTAATGCTTGTTCAGCTATTATTTTTCTATTAATCTGTTGACAAACTGAAGCGTTAATAGCAAGCGCATTAGTAAATGGATTGCTATTCCCATCGTAAACTATACCATTCTTGCCAGATTCAATCCATTCATGCGACACTGCTAAATTTGGAAGAACGGGAACACAATCAGCCGACATAGCTTCGAGTAAGCTTACTGATGTACCATCGCTTTCTGGTAACGAAACATAGATTGAAGATTTAGCATACCAATGCGCATTGAGTTCTGCCTTTAACCAGCCAACAAATTCATAAGCTGATGACGGAAGCAATTGTTCAGCTAAAAGCTTCAATTCATTTGTTGATTCACCTTCTGCTCCAATGATTAATTTCCAATCTTTATTATTCTCATAGAAATCCGCAAACAGTCGAATAATTAAGTCAATTCGATACAAAGGTTTATGTAGTCTGTTGGAATAAATTAATTTCTCTTTATTCTCAGGTTGAACAGGACTGATTCCATACTGAAGGCAATGTATATCTTGGTGTAATGAGGTTAATTTTTGAATAACTGATTTCATTTGCAAAGAGTCACAAGTAATAACCTGACTATTCTTTAATACAAACTGGGCAATAAACTTGTGCAGAAAACTCTTCTGAGGCACCAATAAAACGTCACTACCCCATGCGGTTGAAACAATAGGAATTCTAAGTCTTCTGGCAAGAATTGTTACAAAAAACGCCAACCGATTAATTTGGTGAATATGGATTAAACTCGGTCTTTCTCTCTTAAGATACTGATGAATGTTTCGAAAGGATTTAAGCCAAGAAAATAGATCAAATCCCCTAAAAGGGGCGATGATCTTCGATGAAGCACCATGAATTTCAAAAGCAGTTTCACCTATATACCCAAAATCTCCGATTTGGTCATGTATAGACTTGCAAAAATTAGATAGATGAATTCCTTCTGGACCAACTTGAATTACTTTCATGAAACGGTGATTTTTCGAATTAGTAATTCCAATTTTTTCACTTGATGTTTCCTATGTAAAAGCTCAATTTCGAGATCGTTCAAGTTTAGTTTTTCCTTGTTTTTCCAAAGAAAATATGCAGAAAGAATAGCATTAGAAATTTCTTCTACACGATTAAAATCTGCAATAAATCCTGCGTTCAAATCCTTAATTAGTTGTGCAGCAACATCCTCAGGGTCTACAACAGCAATAATTGGCTTTTTAACTGATAGGTAATCAAACAGTTTACCAGAGTATACGCCTTTCCGCTGATCATTTGGGAGGATCAATAAATTTGCATCCGCACTAGCCATGAATTCAATTGAATCCAATTGACTAACCTTGGGAATAAATTTACAATTCGAAATAAATTCTTGTGGTATTTGGAAATTATGATGTGTTCCTACAAATATTATTTCAAATTTAAATTTTTCTTTTAATAATGCGGCTTTCAAACCTAGAAAAAATGTGTTCGGCTTGATTAAACCATAAAATGAACCAGCATAAACAATTGTAAACTTTTCATTGAACTTGGTTTCGAAGGTCAAATCATGATTATAGCCATTTCTTACTTCAAGAAAATGACCAACATTTGGCATTAATTCACGAAACTGATCCAAAATTGGCTTACTCACAGAAGTTACTGCATCAGCTCTCTTGGAAATTTGCTTTTCGTATCGCGCCAAATTTTTCTGGATCAAAGA
>CANHIS010000221.1 GCA_947460255.1 Bacteroidota bacterium | reverse complement strand
TGCGCGTTACCGCATTGAGAACTGCTTTTGCCGTCTCAAACGGTGGGCGAGCATCGACACGAGAAGGGACAAGCTCGCCTCGAGATACCTCTCTCTGGTGACGTTCGCATCCGTCATGGAATGGTTGAGATAGACTCACGTCATGGGATCTTTCAAACACGGCCTAGTGCCATTCTGGCCTGTCCTGTTGTTCCACCTCATAGGAGAGAGTTGGGAGTTCACTAATTACTTAGCGCCTAAGAAGGCCTTTAGTCTTTCGCTTTCGCTAGGTGCTTTCGTCGCAATCCATTCATACGCACTTTGATCGACAGGCACTATGCCGGTGATTATTTTAACCAAATTCTGATTTGGAAATACATACCACGCCGGATCATGCCCCCCAGGGCAGATGCAGGTGCAGTTGGTCAAAATACAAATCGGAAGCACTACAATCTGTTGTGGCGGCATCTCGATAATGATTGCGTGAGTGGGGTAGGTGCCGAGTGGTGGTTGAAACGGGGTCTTGCTGTCCACCCCCTCGAACAGTGCTTGTTTTACTAATTTAGCTTCATTTTCGCTTAGTTTCTTTTTGCTGCGTATTCTGTGTAACGTTTTATAGGCCTCGTGAGTTATAACTCTCTCGGCATCCGCTGGCTTCAACTCCTTTTGGGGAGTGGCTTCAGGGTGAATAGCGGCCACATGCACGTCAACCTCAGCGGCATTGATTAAATGGAATACATCTTTAACATACGAGTGCACAAGTTTTGAATAACCATCCGCAAAAGACCTGTCCAGCGTCTCAATTTTATCGTTGAATTCACGCCTTTGATTTTCTGCATTTTCTTGTTGCGCCGCGAGATTAATACAGCAAACAAATGCTAGTATTATATACATGTAAGTTTTCATGGCAGCTTGTATTTTCTAGCGATGTCTGATTTACGATTTCTCAAGGGTGAAACCTCCTCTTCCCGCACAGGTGTTATCACATGGACTCTTGTTTTCTATTACCAACGAAGCTCCGCCAAGACCCTGAAAAGAACCATTACCCCATCCTTTCCCGAAGTTCGATTTCGTGTTGTTTCGTATCCAGGTTTGACCATCCGAATCTAGACCTGATAGAGTTATTTTTATAGTGGAGCAACAAGCGGTTTTGCATAGATCAGCCCTCATTGCCTCCACCTCGGATATGACTGAATCAATTACGTAATTGCGTGACACATCCTGTTTTTCATCTTGCTTTGGTTTGATTGGATAAATTAACCCTGACGCTCGCCCGGGGTTTGGAAACGATTTGTCGAGTGATCCGCACCTCTTCAGGAAGCCCTCATATGCATTGCTTGCTCCACAAGACACCAATCCAACCTTCATGTACAATGCTACCATAGGTGTAAATCTTCTTAGTTTGTTATTCGCTTGATCCAATTGAGATTCGACAGAATCGGCGTTATTGGCGGAGGACAAGTGCCCGATCAATATTGTGCCCGAGCATGGAGCTTGCGGGACGAGACTCCCATTTTTACAGCATTTTTTGGTTGGATCAAACGTTGTTTTATCCGACCCGCAGCAACACTTTAACCCAAGTAAATCAATTCGCATAAGGGGCAGATTATTCGCAAAAACAGTCAAATTTACCCCTCCGCTCTCTTCGATAGGATCCCTGCTGAGCCACACACCAAGCTCCGGATGGTAATACCTGAATCTCATCAGATACAGGCCTGACTCGACATCGTTGTAGTGTGCGTGAAACAGAAGCGACCAGCCTGCTGCATTCGTGCCGCCGGTAAAGACATCACTGAGGAACCGGACGTTGCCGAAGGCGTCGTAAGCCATGCGCTGGGTTACGGTGCCGCTCGTGTTCACCAGGGCGACAACATTCATGGTTTCGCGGAGGGCGTAGAGGTCGGTGCTGGTGGTGCCTAAGGTCTGGCGGCGGGCGATGTCGTTGATGTCGCGGAGGCCGTACCAGTAGCGGGCCTGGGGTGTCGTGGCCAGATCGACGTATTCCTCCAGGATTTGCCACTGGTCGCTGTAGGCGAACAGGCGGAGGGTGGTGCCGGTGGCTTTGCTGATGCGGCGGAACAGGGCGTCGTAGGTGTAGGAGGCCACGGGCATGCCGCCTTGCGTTACTTTGACGAGGCGGTTCCATGCGTCCCAGGTGAGGGTTTGGGCGGTGGTCCAGTTGTCCACGGCGGGCATGGTGGTCATATTCCCTGCGGGATCATAGAGCGGGGTAATGACGCCGGCGGGACCGGTGAGGCTGGTGATTTCGTTGACCTTGTTGAACTGGCGGGTCTGGCTCAGGGCGTCGCTGGTATAGCCCAGCCAGTTGCCCATGGCGTCGTAGGTCCAGTCCTGGTTTTGCGATACCGGGGTAATCCCGGAGAAGCTGGGGTAAGTGCCCGCCAGCGTGCCGCGCTGGAACTCACGGACCTGATAAAGGCCGTCGTATTCATACCACTGGTCCTCGGAGGTGACGCCGGCGGCATGGGCGGCGGCATCGTAGCGCCACTGGCGGTTGCTGCTGCGGTCGTAGCGGTACTGGGCTTTGACGGAAGCGGTGGAGCCTTTGAGCCAGGCGATGGTGATGGGCCGGCCAAAGCGGTCCAGCCCGGCGTAATGGTCAGCGGAGGTGCCCAGCGACAGGTGGGTGGCGGGAACGTTGTAGTTCACGTCCACGGGAGTGCCGAGGCCGAGCCATGCGTAACTGATGATGTCGGTGCTGCCGTCCCGGATGGTGCTCACCCGGCTGAGCGCATTGCCGTGGCTGGTGCCGGTGCTGCTGTAGTGATACTGCAGCGCTGCTCCCGAGGGGTAGGTCATGCCGGTGCGGCGGACCGTATTGGATCCGGAGGCTCCAGTTTCGTAGCTGTATTGCACGGTGCGGGTCACGCCGCCGCTGCCGGGCAGATTTTGCACCTGCGCTTCGGTGGCAAGCTGACGCCAGCCGTTGTAGTCAAAGTAAACGGCATTGCGCACCGCGTTGGTGCTATCCCGGCTCATCGCCGATGCCACCAACCCGCGTTCATTATAGTCGGTGGTGAGTTTTTTGATGGTCTGGTCCACACTGGAGGCCCCCCATGCGGTGACTTCATCCTGGGTCTGCCGGCCCAGCGTATCGAAGGTGTAGGTATGAACCAGCCCGGCCTGGTCCTTCATGGTGGTGACCTGACCGGGGCGATTGTAGGTGTACGTGACAACATCGGAGTCTCCGGCGCTGTCCGGGTAGGCTTTGGTGCGGACAAGCAGATTGCTGTTGAGTGCCGATCCTCCGGCGGTGGTGACGCCATAGGCCCAGACGGTCTCTTGATCCTCGATACCGGACGCGGCGTTGTTCCGGGCCTTGAGCATCGTGATGT
>CANHIS010000220.1 GCA_947460255.1 Bacteroidota bacterium | reverse complement strand
GGTGTGAGATTGAATAACAACATTGCAGTAACAAGAGGCATGCAGTTTGTCAACGGCTTGCTCGACTTGAACTTAAACACCCTCACATTGGGTTCAAGCACTTCAAATGCAGCGATTTCTGGAAGCGGAAACAACAGTTACATCCTTGCTTGGGACGGAAGCGATAACGGTACAGTTATTCAACAGGTGAACAATTTAGGCTTCAACTACTTGTTCCCGATTGGCGACTTGAACGAATACACGCCATTCTCAGTAAACTTGAGCAGCGCAACCTTGAGCAATGCAACACTAACTGCAAAACTCTATGGTACTGTTAATCCGAACATCATCGGAAGTACAAACTACCTTGGTCGCTACTGGAGCATCGAACCTAGCGGAATCACCAACCCACTTTACAGTGTTCAATACAATTATGCAGCGGTAGATATCTTTGGTAGCGAGGCATTCCTATTCCCTGCGAAGTACAACAGCGGTGGATGGCAGACTTGTATCGAGAGTGCATCCAATGCAATGATCGGTAACGGTAGCGTGAATGCAGGTACTAACACATTAACTTGGTCTGGTATCACAACATTCAGCGAGTTTACTGCCATCGGAAATGGAACTCCGCTTCCAATCGAGTTGCTTGATTTCACTGCAGAGCCAACGTCTAAAGTGGTTAACTTGAAATGGATTACTGCTTCTGAAACGAACAACAGCCACTTCACAGTGGAGCGCAGCAGCGATGGTGTGGTGTTCAAGCCAGTGCTACAAAAGCCAGGTGCAGGAAACAGCAACAGTGTGCGCAGTTACTCGGATGTTGATACAAATCCACTCGAAGGTGTGAGCTACTACAGATTGAAGCAAACCGATTTCAACGGAGATTTCACTTACAGCGAATGGGTTGTTGTGAACTTCATTGGAGATGAACAGATCAGTCTAGAAACTGTATTTGCAGATCGTTCAACTGGAAACGTGTTCTTCAGATGTAACAATCCAGAGAATCAGAACATCAGCATCAACATTTTCGATGCGGCTGGAAAGATGATTCACTCAAGCAGTCAGTTTAGCAGCGCATCCAACTGGAGTGGTTCAGTAAATGTGGGCTCACTCAGCAAAGGATCATACATTGTTCGGTTGAGTATCGCCGGACAAATGCTCCACGGAAAGTTCATCTACTAAAAATTAAGAAAAAGAAAAGCCGCAATAATTAAGTTTATTGCGGCTTTTTTTTGTGGAAGAAAATCACAATTCCCTAATCAAGGAAATTCTAGATTGAAGGGTAGAAAATGAAAATCTGGTTGTATTCCTAATATTTTCGAATGCCATACCTGGGCTCACTTCAACTTGCAATGCATATTTAGAATTAAAGCCATCAGGCGATCTGCTTCCAAACTGATAATTCAAAATAAGCGGCGCATACAATTGAAAATGAAATATTGATGGACTAGTAAAAACCTCAGTAATATTCATTGGACTTGGCATGGGACCTTGATAATTAGCTGGATACATAAACTGCTGGCCTTGATCATAAACATCAACGTTGTAGCTATTGTATTTTCTAATTTCAGTTTGAGATGATAGAGAAGTTCCTACCAAAAATCCTAAGCCAGTGGTAAAGGAATATCTGCTGTGTTGATTGATATTAAACAACATTGCAACGTCTAATCGAACCTGCTGAGTTGTTAGTGAAGCATAACGAGAACTTCGCATATTGGTATCAACGAACAGGACATTTCCCGAGGTGGGAGAAGTTAATGTATCAGTATTTATAAGTGATTCATTGGAGTCGCTGATCCCGTAATAAGTCCAAGAAAGGTAGTTCACCCCTGCTCTCAAATATGGCTTAACGCGACGAGGTAGCTTATTTTTGGATAAGTTAATATGCGTTGATAAAGTTGCAATAAAACTGGAACTTGAATAAGGTGCCGCGGAAATGTCTTGATCAAAATCATTCAAAAGAAACGATTGAGGATGCATTTTCTTAAAATCATCCAATTGAGGATTTAGATAAAAGCTAGTTTCTTGTCCAAGAGAAAATTCGATTTTATTAAACCGCATTGCCTTTGATGAATCTGCTAAACTGAGCTGATTTCCAAGAATTGAGCTTGCTACGGTGAACGAAAGAATAATCGACATTGAGTATAACTTGTTATATTATTGAACTGAATAATTTAAAGACATTTCCATAACGATAAACACTATCACTTATTTCAATATCATTGATGCGCTATATTTAAAATTACCGTTTGATTTGTTGTTCGTACAAATGAATCCAATTTTGAACGTTCATTTTTGCAAACAATTGAGCAAGTAGATCAAATGGAATCTGTTCAGGCTTTTTGAATCGGATGCAGCTTTTCCCCATATCAAGTTTGCTTTTGGAATACTTTGAATATTCTTCAGAGAACCAATTTAATAAGTCTTGATCAGCATAAATTCCCATATGATATAATGCAATAAAATTCTTCTGGGCGGCAATTGAAATAAAAGGCAAAGGCAATTTCGTATCGCAGTGGTAACCTGAAGGATAAATCTCATGAGGCACCACATATGACGGCATATTGTAGTTGATTGTTTCTTGAAAACCGTCGGGTAGATTGTTTTGAATCAATGTTCTGATCTTCAACATAGCAGATTGATAAACATCAGAAACTTGGTGAAAATAAGCGTCTGCGTTGGGATTCGATTGTATCATAGAAATGATTGAACTTGAGTGATTATTCCTGAAATTGAATATTACAAGTTTAAATGAAAAAGCATTTGAATATTCATTTAACACAAACCCAATAAAGTTCTTTTCAGGAAAAAATTTGATACGTTAGAAACCAAAGAAAATAGACTGAGGAAAAATGACTTGAATTTGGATTTCAACAATCTTGATGAAGAAAAACGAATATTGTAATTCTTTGATTTTCAAATGAAAAAATACAGTGATCCGCTTCCATAAAAAAACAAAAACATTCAGAATGTCGGATCAACGTAAACGCTGGATAGTCGACCATATTTAGGATTTCAACAATCTCGGCGAAGAAAAACATTTTGCATAATTCAATAATTTTCAATTGGGAATAACCCAACTATCCCCTTAAAAATACATTCAGGATGTTGGTTCAACATAAACGCTGGATAGTCGACCATATTTAGGATTTCAACAATCTTGGTGAAGAAAAATATTTTGCATAATTCAATAATTTTCAATTGGGAATAACCCAACTATCCTCTTAAAAAAACATTCAGGATGTTGGTTCAACATAAACTCTGGATAGTTGACCATATTTAGGATTTCAACAATCTTGGTGAAGAAAAATATTTTGCATAATTCAATAATTTTCAATTGGGAATAACCCAACTATCCTCTTAAAAAAACATTCAGGATG
>CANHIS010000219.1 GCA_947460255.1 Bacteroidota bacterium | reverse complement strand
GATAAGAATATCAGATCAATGATTTACAGCACGAACTGGATCGAAAGACTAAACAGAGACTACAAACGTGTTTTAAGAATGCGTGGCGCTCTTCCAAATCCCGATGCAGCAATACTATTGCTTGGTCAAGTAGCACTCTCTAGAAAGGCTTATGACCGGAAAATACCCAAATTAAATCACGACATCAAAAACTTCAATTGGACCGAATGAAAAATTAACCATTTTTACACCACTAAGAAAGGGAACCCGTACACACTTTTTTAGACACTACCACTTTAGTCCTGGGATTATGATTGTATTTGCACCCCAGAAGAGGGAAAAGGGATTATCACGCAGCCTCGGACTTTTGTCCGGGGGATTTTTGATGGCATTGGAGAGAAGGGAGAGTTGGAAGGAAAAAGGGGGAGTCTACAGATTTATAAAGGGAAAGTTTTGAATTGTTCTGTATCCTATTTGTTTATCACCGTTCAATTCCGATCAAATATTAAATAATATAAGGTAATAGAAGGCATGTCACGCTCCTAAGTTCAATTCTTGACCACTTACTTAATTAGGCATTCTGATTAAGGCAAAGGGAGACTTTCTTTATCATGGGGTCGGTTGATGACTTCGCTAATGATGAAAAATGGCCGTCCTTTGGCTTCTTCAAATATTTTTCCAATGTATAAACCCATTACACCTAAAATAAAAATAATCATACCCGACAGCAGCCAAATGGACAATATAAGCGAAGTGTAACCACTTACCTGAACTTCTCCGATGAGCCACATTATTAGGTTGATAATGGAAACGATGACTGAAACAAATGTGAGGGTAACTCCCAATTTTACCGTTAATCGCATTGGTTTGTCGGAATTGGATAAGATGATATCCAAAGCCAGTTTAAATTTTCTAGACCAGTTATAGCTGCTTTTCCCTGAGTCTCTTGCACTTTGGCTATGAGCTACGGGTATTGATGTTTGTCTGTAACCAGCCCATTTTACCATGGTTGGGAAATAGCGGGTCTTTTCGTTCATCGAATTCACCACATCAATCACATTTTTCTTATAAAGTCCGAAATTTGCTACTGATGAATCATGCTCCAAACCGGTAAGAAAACTTAAGGTTTTCCAAAAATATTTTGATGATAAGCGTTTTAGCAATGAGTCCTGACGTTCGAGCCTTTGCGCCAGAACAACATCGAAGCCTTCGCTTGCTTTTTTGTATAAATTGACAATCTCTTCTGGATTGTCTTGCAGGTCGCAGTCAATGATGGCAATCCAATCGCCTGAGGCAACCGATAAACCCGCACAAATAGCGTATGTCTGACCAAAATTTTTACTCAGGTTAACACCCTGTACTTCTTTATAAATGCTGCAAATTGATTTTATTTCCTCCCAACTTTCATCAGGGCTATGGTCATTAACCAAAATGATTTCAATTTCATCAAATGTTTTTTTGCAGGCTTCCAAAGTTCGATCTACAAGCATTTTCAACATGCCTTTGCCCATGTACACCGGCGAAACAACAGATATCTTCATGATATTGAAAGTGAGTTTATAACTGATTTATCCATTCTTGCAATTTTTTGGAAAACAGGTTTTTTCCCGTGAGAGCTCCTATTTTGCCTGCATCAAAAATGGTATCACCACTTTCAATTAATCTTTCGAGAGGAGGCCAGTGTGCTAATTCAATTCCGATATGATACTTCTGTCCAATCATTTCAGCCACCTGTTTCAGGCTAAAATCTTCTCCTCCTGTATTATAAATCTGATTCGTCGATTCCGGCAAAGAAATAACCTGAAACAAAGCATTTGTAAGATCTGAGATATGCGTAAAAGTGCGTCTTTGTTCGCCCGTACCGTAAAGGCTGATATTACTGCCTGCTGTTGCTTTCTTTAGAAAAAAGCCTATCGTTCCATATGAATAGTTATTGTTTATTTCATTGCCATAAGGCACACAAATTCTGAAAATGGTATACTGAATTCCGAAATATTCCGAATATTGTTGCAATAAATTCTCGCAGGTGAATTTATTAAGTGCATAAATGGTCTTGCATTCTTTTTCTGAATTTTCTGTAAGTGGTACATCCTTTTTTCCTTTATAAATAAGCCTGGTGGAAGGAAAAATAATTCGTGCCCGGCTGTTTTGATTACGCATATGTTGCAAAAGGTGTAGCAGGCCCTTTTCGTTTACATCTATAAAGTTTTCGTATTGCTCGTAAGCGTTAAGGGTTCCGGTGAGTCCACTGAAAAAAAAGATAAAGTCAACATTGGTATTTATGGCTATTATGCTTTCTTTTTTTCTAACATCAACGCTTTGGTAGTTTGTAAACCATGTTTGCCCTGTTTCCTGAACATCGAACAGTGAAACATCCCAGTTTTCTTTCTGTGCGTGCATTGCGATGTGCATGCCAATATAACCGTTTGCTCCAAAAATGATTGCTTTCATGCTACAAATAGATCAAAGAGGCTTTTTCTCTTATTTGATTGAGTAGTTTTGCCTGAGCAAGAATGATGTTTCTATGGGTAACTTGCTCATTATTAATTATACTGCGGTGAACTTCGGAAAGAATGTTATAAAAATGATTGTCAGGCTCGCTTTCAAATCGAACTGTTTCATGTGGATTGTTAAAAACAATAAGAGGTTTTTCGGACGGTTTTGGGGTGAATGCCTTTTCTGCTTTTAGGAAACCTTTTGAGCCCCATATTTCGTAATTGCATTGATAGAAGTTATCAAATCCAAAAGAAATCTGGGCAATTATTCCTTGCGGATTTATGAGTGTCGCATTCCCATAAATATCTATGTTTTTAAGTTTATCAATGTAAAGTGAAGAATGGCAAACAGATAATTCAGTGCCAAGAAACCACTGGCTGACATTTGCTGTATAGGCTCCGGCATCGAGCAGTGCTCCTCCGCCAAGAGAGGCTTCATACCTGAAGTTACCTTCATCGAGTGGTGGGAAACCGAAAGAACTTCTAAACAATCTCAAATCTCCCAGCGCCTTTTCTTGAAGCAAAGAAAACGTGTATTGATGCTGTTTGTGGTAGCGATACATAAAGTCTTCCATCACCAGAAGATTTTTTTCAGCCGCTTTGGCCATAATCCGCTCCGCAGATGGGAAATCAGAGGCAAGCGATTTTTCTGCCAGAATATGCTTGCCCGCATCCAGACAGCGCATCATCCATTCTTCATGCATACCTGTAGGTAAAGGCATGTAGATGAGTTCAATAGATTCATCGGTCAGTAGTTCTTCATAGCCAGTAAGGCCAGTGGTGTTAAATTTTTGAGCAAAATAAGCGGCTTTTTCGGCTGAACGGCTTGCGATGGCCTTAAGTTCAAACCTTTCATTTTGCTCAAGTATAGCAGGTATAACAAGGCGCTCTGCAATTGAAGCGCAACCCATTATACCAATCCCAATT
>CANHIS010000218.1 GCA_947460255.1 Bacteroidota bacterium | reverse complement strand
TTGTTCGCAGCTCCCGGTTAATGCTTGGTATGACATTATTGACGAGCCAACCATTGCCGATGCCATCCTAGACAGAATCCTCGGTTCTGCTCACCGAATCGAACTCAAAGGAAAATCATTAAGAAAAACCAAATAACTTTGCCCTAGTTCTTTTCAATGGTAGAATTAACATCCAAAATCAGAGGGGTCAGTTTGGCCCGGAATAGGGGGTCAGTTTGGTCCGGAATATGCATCTTCCTCCTCATAAATTTTTACCTCAGCACGAATAACCACCTCATAGAGCACTTGGTTTTGAATGGTTTTTAGTCCATCCGAAATCACTTCAAAACCTGCGATTTCTCCATTAATCTGATTGGAGATAATAGAAGAAAATAAGGCATCTGCATTTTCGGTACTGGACTGCTGAAAGAGCATATTGGATTCGGATATTTGCTCGCCAATTCCGGCCTGACGGAGCGCATCTACTTTTGCTTCCTGCAAAGCTTTTTCTTTAGCAAGTGATTGGGTAATGTCCTTGTGAAAATCGACCATTCCCACAGCCCTAGGAATTGTAACAGTCCTCTGGGCCATTAAGGTAAAATTCAGACACACAACAAGAAACACTAGTAATTTCATGTTGTAAAATTAGGGAAAATTTGGGGGCGTGAGGCACGCCCCCTTATTGCCCTATTTAGGTTTAATAAACATTGATAAAATTAGGCCTACTCCAACGACCACATCAACTATGTTCCAGATCTCTCTGCCGAGTGCGAGTTTGAAAAACGGTTGAAAAAGAAGTGCAAGTACTCCGTAAATAAGCGACTCAATCTGTCTATCTTGTAAGTTTGCCTGATATGCCAAAATAACAAATCCGACTAGACCCACAAACCTTACAAATTGGTAAAACCCGTATGGCATATCTGCTAAACACAGAAAAAATAAAACCGCTAAAATTATCTTGATTGCGTTATTCATTCTTCTTCAAATCATCAATTGAACTGGTGTCAATACTGATTAAATCAAACTGTGGTAATTCAGCCGCCTGCAAATATTGGATCGTTATTTTGTCAAGGAAAGATTCGGTTACAATGTCGTCCTCTAAAAACTGTTCAATATCTGGGAACACTGCCAAAATATTATCATCACTAACTTTCAATCTGTGTCTGATATTTTTGAAAAACTTAATTTCAGTATATTCAATTTGCTCATCTGCTTTAATTGTCTGAATAGCAAAATCAATTAAAGTCAATTCATCTTGTTCGGACATAGATGTTTTCCCTAACAAATCAAAATAATGAGTAATAAACGCTTTACCCGCTGTATTTATTTCACTTACAAGCAAGTTGATTTCTTCGTGAAAATTTGAATCTTTGAATAAAGGCGATTTTGCACACATGGTTTTAATTCGAGAAACTTCTCGATTGTCAATATGCCCGTCTGAGGCCATACAGCAAAAGGCAGTTTTGAGCAGGAGCTTGTCGAAAGAAATTGGGTCCATATTTTATTTTACTAAGGATTGGTGAATATAACCAGACATTGTACTTGTTTTAAAATTATTATCAATAGAAATGTATTCCACATGATACCACTCCCCTGTTTTATCTAATAATGATAGATACGAATATGCAGGAACAACCATTATAATAGGAGCGTTCTTTGATGGGAAGTACCTTAGATTTGCGTTTGACCTTGTTATTCCTGGGGATTTATTAAAATTATAATCATTGTAATTATTGGAGGGAGATTGGTAATTTTTAGATACGGATTTAGTTTCGTTTTCATAGCCCCAGCGAACTCCACAATGAGGACAAGTCATACCAACTGTTGAATATATGGAAACTTGATTGCGACAAGAACCACAATTTTTTGATTCAGTTGTATGAGTTTGACCATAGGCTAAATTACTTATTTGAATAGAGCCCAAGCCGACAATCAAAAAGGCGATTAAAATCAGCTGATTCATGTTTTAAAAAATTTCACCTCAATTAATTTTAAAGCCAATTCCCGGCTGTTTATTTTTCGGTCGATCATCCTCTCTGTCATTCTTTTCCTTTATTTTTTGATATTTTTTTAATTCTTCTTTGGAAAAAGGCTCAAATGAATTGATTACATTTTCCAATAACCTCATTGTGATTCGAGAATCTTCAGCCATAGCTATTGAAGTTGCTTCGTTTACTATAGCTTCGATATCAGAGCTTACAAAATCCTCCGTCAAATTGGATAATCTTTCATAGTCAATACCAAAATCCAAAACCTTTTTTCTAGTGTTTAGGCTCATTTCAAAAAGTGCCTTTCTTAGTTTAAAATCTGGAGGGGGCAGATAGAACTTCTTTTCTAAACGCCCAGAACGAAGCATTGCAGGGTCGATCATATCTGGATAGTTAGTTGCGCCGATTACAAAAATGCCCTTTTCACCGGTTCTATCCATCTGAGCTAACATCTCATTTACAGCACTTTTAGCCATTTCATGTGAATCGCTATCCCTATTGGGGATCAATTCATTTATTTCATCGATAAAAATAATTGTCGGTGCATTCTTTTCGGCTTCGTCAAACATTTTAGCAATGTTTTCTTGAGTGGCATTTATGTATTTGCTTTTTAAAGTACTTGGGGTAGCTAACATAAAGTTAAAACCAACTTCTTCAGCAAAATGCTTTGCAAAAAATGTTTTACCACAACCCGGAGGACCATATAAGACCATTCCATTAGGAAGTTTGGCTCCATATCTTTCTGCTTTTTCAGGATTCTGCAAAACATCAATTACAGACCTTTTCATTTCCTTCTTCAATTCATCCAAACCCGCAATGGCATCAAATCCTTTTCCCTTGGCCTTTTGCGTTGTTATTTTTGTCGCCTCCTTGTCGTCTGATTTCACTTTTTTAACAGTGTCAACATCTTCAATTTCGATTTCCCCGTTTAATGCTTGGATAAATTCATTGGCGGATTGAAAACGGTTTTCGGGGTCGTTCTGCAAAGCCTTCTTTAAAACCTTTAAAATTGATCCATCAAAATCAACGATTTCATCTGAAACCTTTGGAAACGAAATCGGCTTTTTGCGTTCTTCAATAATAACATCTTCGGCTTTGAATCTATCTGCTTTGAATCTTGAAACATCTCTGAACCAAGGGGGCATTCCGAATAGCAAATGATACATTACTGCACCAACTGAAAACAAATCAGATTGTGGTGAATAAAAATTATTGAAGCATTCTGATGCTACATAATTCAAATTCAAACCTTCTTTGTTATATGTTTTTGAAGGTTGATGAAAGGAACGAGCATAACCAAAATCTATAATCTTAGCTACGGGAATATCGCCTGATAAATCAAGCATCACGTTTTGAGGTGTAATTTCATTATGAATTATTGGGTCAAGTAAACTATGTAAATAATTCAAACCGTTCAAAACATCTAAAATAATTTAG
>CANHIS010000217.1 GCA_947460255.1 Bacteroidota bacterium | reverse complement strand
TAAAAGGTAGAGGCTTCTTTGTCGCCCACGAAAAGCGGGTCTACCGCTTCCAGATATTGAACCACGTCTGAAATTAAAGTGCCCTCTCCTGCAAAGTGTCCATAGAGCATTACAGCAACTATTGCCGGCATGCCACTATCGACCATTTTCAAGTTATTTTCGAAAATAGGATTCACGGGTTGACCGATACCTATTTCAATCGCATTCTCACGCGCGTAGGTAATGATTTTCTGTGGCTCTTGTCCCCAGGATTCAAGCAACTGAATCTCTTTCTCATCACCCGATACTGGATAACAAAAATTCGTTGCACCCGAAGCATTAAGGAGTGTGGCCGCACTTCCTAATTGCGACTTAATGCTGAAGGACATCTGCGAAAGCCCACCCGACCTGCCATCTCTCACCACTACCGATAGATCTGTCTTCCCAGTGGATGGCGCGGCTAATTGATACGTTCGCATTCTTGTTAAGAGATTCTCTAGTTGGGGCAATTTGATGGCGCTGCCACCATTTTTAAGGGCTTCAAAAAGTTGACCCGCATACCCAATGATTTCTGATCTCGTGCAAATGACATCATCATTTCCAGCTAAACGAATAGATTCTCGGTCGGCCTCATCAATCACAAAGATCAATTGTCCCGTCGGACTATTTCGATGGACTTCAACAACACTCAAATAAACTTCGTCTTTGGAGTTCAAGTCTGAATCGGCCAGATTTATGTATCCATCTCCAAGCAGTCGCAGAACAACATAAATCTCGGACCACTCGCCGACATTCCCGACGAGCATCTTCAGGATTCCAATGCTCTGAGAATATTCCTGCCCGTTGCAGCGATAGCCGGGACCGCAACCGAATTCCCGAACTGCTTATAAGCCTGTGCGTCGGAAACGGGGATGATGAATTTGTCGGGGAAGCCCTGCAGCCTTGCCCATTCACGGGGAGTCATCCGGCGAATTCCCCTGCGATTCACTTCACCCTTGATTTTTGTAACTGGACTAAATTCTTTTAGTCGGTGATCAATGACTAAGTTACGTTCACGACCCATCCCGCCGACCACAATCGCATTAGCCACACCATCGTCCGAAATGATTTCAAATCCGAAACCATTTCCTTTCGATTCATGACGTCGACGGTGTTCTTCCAAAGTTCTCAGATATTGGTTTGACATGTAGTACTTAACGCTCACCACATCTCTCTCCTTGATGTCACGAATAGTCGGACGTTGGTTAGAAGGAACAGGATAAGAAAATTTTGAAAAAGCGCTCTCACGACGAAAACCAATAATAAAAATTCTTTCCCTGTTTTGCGGAACGCCAAAATTTCGTGCATTTACTATTTGAGGTTCAGGTACGTAATATCCCAAATCATTACGCAGGGTGTTCAAGATAGTTGCAAGCGTTTTACCTCTGTCGTGACTTTTCAATCCCTTGACATTCTCCAAAAAAAATGCGTCAGGTCTTTTCGCTTTGATAAGTCTCGCCACGTCAAAGAAAAGTGTGCCTCTCGTGTCATTGAATCCGCCTCGAGCGCCTGCTATGGAGAATGCCTGACAAGGGAATCCCGCGACGAGAACATCATGGCTCGGTACCTGGGATGACTCAATTTTTGTTATGTCCCCAAATGGGACTTCACCAAAATTCTCGAAATATGTTTCCTGAGCTTTGACGTCCCATTCTGAACTGAATACACATTTCCCACCTAGAGATTGAAAAGCAGTTCGCATACCTCCGATACCCGCAAATAAATCAATGAACGTGAACTTTGGTTCCTTTGGAGATGGAAATGGAATATTCCATTTCAATTCGCTCGGCTCAATCTGAAAGCCAATCTCTTTCAAGATCTTCTTGGCTTCCGCCGAGAATTTATTTCGACGGCCTACCTGGAAATTCTGGAGATAATGAGAAACCACAGCAAGTTCGTCTGTCTCCAGTCCAAATTCCTGTAGTGCCTTCTTAAGGTCGGTAAATTTCATCATGCGACTTCTAGCATCTTTTGGGCTTCCTGACGGGAACATACCTGTCCGAAAAGACTCTATAAGACAGATGCGTCATGGCTTAGAGATGCCCAACATCCCTTTACTAGGGTCTTTTGGATGTTGCGACGCTCAAGGAATCCTATTACGACAGCAACAGAAGTACATGCTCCCCATGGCGGCGAATTGGCTTCAACTCTGACCCATGTCGATTATCAGTTAGATGGTGCATTAGCTGAACTCATCGATAATTCACTTGACGCAAACGCGTCGGATGTAACACTTCGCATTCAGCGAAATGACGACTATCCACAGTCGATCTTAGTAATAGATAATGGAAATGGCATCAAGAAACAAGATTTCAAAACTGCGATGACTTGGGCCCAACGGCGCGAATACTCCGAAGAAGATACGGGGATGTTTGGCGTTGGAATGAAGTCGTCCTCGCTAGCTCTCTGTGAAGTCCTTACGGTTGTGTCCAAATCAAATACATCATCTGCTAATGGTTGTCGTTGGACTCGTGAAAACATTAACAAAGAGATCCTTCATGAACTGAATTCTGCGGAATGCGATAAGTGGTTCAATTCCGTCACTACCTCAGTTAGTGGTCATCATGGGAAATCTGGAACTCTGATTGTTTGGGAAACAGTTGATGAATTTGAAGTGGCACGAGCGTCGAAAGAAGCTCCCGCAAAATTCCTTGAACAAATTCTTGTTTCACTTGAACAAAGCCTTGGTCTCATTTTTCATCGATTTATTGAACGAGGCGACTTAAACCTACAGATTGATGTTCAAGATCAAGACGGAAGAATATTTGGCTACAGAAAAGTTGCCCCGATAAACCCTTTTAAATACCCCAAGACCGGCAAAGCCACCTATCCGAAGATTCTCAAGACAAACAAGAAGGATCTCGAAGATTTAAAGATCAAAGCTCACATTTGGCCAAAGGGAATGAAAACCATTGAGTTCAAAATTCCAAGGGTCGCAGGAACAGGAGCGGCCGAAAGCCAAGGTATCTACGTCTACAGAAGCGACCGACTACTGATGGCAGGCAAGTGGGCTGGACTTGAGTCTTTCGAAGCCCATAAGAGCCTTGCTCGACTTGAAATTGATCTTCCGAGCCGTCCCCCGAAGGGCATAAAAGTCAACTTTCACAAAACAGCGGTGACTTTTCAACCCTCGATAGTTCAGGCAATTAGAGCTGCGAGATCTTCTGACGGCTCAACTTTCGAGACATGGGTGGACGATGCCATTGAAGTTCAAAGAACGCAGGACTCAAACAAAACCTACCCAGTCGACCTACCGCGCCCCACTAATGCGCTACCAGTTGAAGTGCGTCGAGCATTCAGCGATAATTCAACGACGGGATCCGATCTCAAAATTGAATGGGGTAAAGTTGCCCGAGGAAAGGCATTCCGATTGTCTGATGGTCGGATCAT
>CANHIS010000216.1 GCA_947460255.1 Bacteroidota bacterium | reverse complement strand
TCTGGATTGCAGGAATTCTCGACATCGTTTTGATCCTTGCACTTTGGTTTGGCTATCGCGGACTTTGGGTGAGCACTTTCGACCCTTCATTTGCCGCTGCAACAGGTTTAGCCACAGTGTTTTGGCATTACCTTTTGATGGGCATGGTTTCCCTTTCAACCGTTACTGCATTCGAATCCGTAGGCGCAATCATGGTCGTATCATTACTCACCGGACCAGCCGCTACTGCTGCATTGTTCGCAAGGTCGCTACCGCGGATGCTCGTGATTGCGGCAATTGTGGGGATGATTAATTGCATCCTTGGTTACATGCTCGCCTCATGGATGGATGCATCGATTGCTGGTGCAATTGCCGTTATGAATGGACTGATTTTCGGATTGGGATTGATCATCAGAAAGTTAATTAGAAAGTAATCCTGTTTTGATTCTTCTAAGAAATAGCTGAAACCTTTAACTCACTCAAAGCAACGAAAGAAGAATCCGGCATTTTGCTTTTGGGCGTGCCCCTTTGGGTCGGGCTTTCGTTTCCAAGTAGATTTTTATATGTATTGAGTAGAACATTTCGTCAAGCCTATGCATGCAAGGGTTTCGTAGCCGCTCAACTGAGGATAACCTTCCTAACCTTTGGATCAAGATTTAACAGAGAAATAGTTTTAATGTTAACCGTGTCATTGAAACATCTCAAAACAATTAAGTTTATATAATGATCATTGTTTAATAGAATCATTTTACTAATCATATTCTTTTGTTTTCTTTGAATCAGGCATGTTTTCAAAACTTGACTGCATAATTTATAAAACCCAAGCATCGAAAAGATAGGGTTTTACAGAGAACCAATTTCAATTTTGAATTTCCTTTCCTCTTCTATTAATCATTGCGTATTTACCCTCTTTCTTAACCACAGCCAAGTGATGAGCCACAATCCCAAACTCATCGATAAATTCGTAATTCAGAGCAAGTTGGATTTTCCCTTGTTTATCGATAAAACCATATTTACCATTGCTTTTTACTAGTGCCCAACCTCGACGAGCCATGCCAAATTCGTCAATTTCATCAAAAATAGTTGGCGTTATAATTTCGCCCTTTCTGTTAATCAAACCTTTCTTACCGTTAATTGAAACCAAGGCCAAATTTCTGGAATAACATCCAAATTCTTAAATATAATCGAACACAGGCGCAAGTACGATTTTACCTTTTCTATTGATCAAGCCCACTTTATCGTTGTAGGAAATTATTGCAAGATTTCTCGAATAAGAACCAAACTCTTCAATATAATCGAAACTCACAGGAACCACCAATTCACCTTGCTTGTTGATAATTCCGTGACAATTATCTTGAGAAACGATAGCCCAATTCTTCTTCAGACTCCCGAATTCATCAATAAAGTCGAATGTGCTTTGTGCATTAGTTGAAAACAATCCCAAAGAAGCAATAACCAATAAAATGACCTTTTTCATAACCACGAAATTGAAGATATTGAATCTAATCTTTACGATTTAGAAATTTAAATGTAAACTTTTTCGATCAAACGTGAAATAAAATAAATATTGTCAGACCAACTTCTTCAAAACCGATTTGAAATGCCTAATTCAAATTTTATTTAAATCGTTTATTGAAGTACTTCCGAAATTTCGATCACTCCGCCGGGAACTTGTGTTGTTTCGGAGTAGAGCAATTCCTTGTTTACATAAACGGAAATGCTTGTTGTGCCAATTCCTGTATTGATAGCAGAAAGAAATACGTTGGCGCCCTTCGAATGTCTGAAAGAAACTTCCCAGCTTCCTGAAACGGTTTCTTGTCGAACAGATGGAGTAACCATTGTATAGGCAATCACAGCTGATCCGCTAGAATTTACGCGGTATTCAACGCGTGGGTGATCTTCCTTTGAACAACTTGAAAATACAAATACTAAAAAGAGGAAAGTTAAAATGCGCTTCATAAGTAAGGTTTAAAGTTTGCGCTAACCAATTTATGGGCCATTCAAGACAGAAACCCATTAAAAAGAATTAATGTTGCAATGGTCGTTTCTTAATCATTCCTCCTCGCGTGTCTTTTACACTGTTCATCACAACAAATGCTTTGGGCTCTATTCGTTCAATTTCAGCATTGAGTTTATTCAGTTCTAAACGAGTAATAACTGTATAAATGATTTCTACTTCCTTTAATTCACCGCGTTTTCCAAATCCACGCTTCCCTGAATATACCGTTACGCCACGGCCCATTTGATTGATAATCATCTGTCGAATTTCTTCATTTCGCGACGAAACAATCGTTACTCCAATATATTCTTCAATCCCTTCAACAATAAAATCCAAAGTTCTTGAAGCTGCGAAATAAGTGATCATTGAATACATCGCTACTTCAATCGATAAAAAATACGCTGCAACACTGAAAATCAACACGTTGATCACGATGATCACATCGCCTATCGTTACACCAAACTTCCTGCTCAAAAAGATCGCTAGGACTTCAGTCCCATCAATTACAGCGCCGCCTCTTATGGAAAAGCCAATTCCAGCGCCAAGCAACATACCACCAAACAAAGACACCAACAAATTGTCGTTGGTTACGTTTGGAAATGGAACAAATGCCAATACAATAGCCAATAAACCAATGGAAAGCGCGGTTTTCATTGCAAACTGCTTCCCCATTGTATTGTAACCCAAAATGATGAATGGTATATTGACCCCAACAATCAACAATGGCAAAGGCACACCAGTAATAATGGATGCCAACAATGAAATTCCAGTAGCACCACCATCAATAAATCCATTGGTTAACAAAAAACCCTTGAAACCAAAAGCTGCACAAAAAACTCCTAAAGTCATTAAAGAAAAATCTTTCATGATCCTGCGCAACATGAAAAGCAAATCTTTATGTCCTCGAGCCAATTGAAATTTAGAGTATTGGACATTTTCAGACTGACCTCGATACTTTGTTTTTAATACGCTGCGAATAATCAGGTCTTTCCAGAATTTATTCATTTTCATTTCTCGCTGTATTTTGATGGGTAAAGAAAATCAATTTCGTTCATTAAATCATGGCAAATCAACATGAACAACCTACTACAATAACTGCTTTTTCAGAGGCTAACTTCTTCAATATCAATCTAAATGCCTCAGCATATTCTTCCAGTTTAGCATCTTCCAAATCCTCTCCAATATATTCCGTTGAGAGTTTTTTTAGTTCCTCTAAAACCAATCGTGTTGTCTTTGTAGGCTTGTGCACAAAGATTAAATAGTCACATAAATAAACTCCATAATTTACCGATTCCATGGGCTTACTTATCATCCAAGACCGATCGCTGGCTTTTAATTCATTATGTATACCAATACTGTATGTAAATTCGAACTGATCAGTAATTGTTATCTTTTGAATTTCACTTTTCAAAAGTGATTTCTCTTGAATTAACTGAT
>CANHIS010000215.1 GCA_947460255.1 Bacteroidota bacterium | reverse complement strand
ATAAGTCAATGCGGCAAATATAGGAAAAGATTCGTAAGGTCAACACGATCTGCTTGCCGGTGCACCGCTTAGGCTCTGCCCATTATCGAAGTTCGTGCACTCTTATTTTATGGAAATCTGAGTTCCTTCACCGATTTTACTTTCCAGTTGCATCGCTAAACTCACCAGCTCTGCACGCTTAAACATATTGCGAATTCCATTGGCTTGGTGGGCCCCCTGATTAGCCCGTTCAAAGCCTTTTCCGTTATCGCTTAAGTGAAGTAAGGCATTATCTTGCCAGCATTTAACCGCAATTTGATTTGCGTCGGCATGTTTAAGGGCGTTGGTTAGGGCCTCCTGAAAAATTCGATAGGCCATTAGTAGTTGATCGTTTGTATAGCGATCGGGCATCGAAAGCCCTTTTTGAAAAGAAATCTTTATAGCAGGATGAATGCGGGCGAGTCGATCCAACTCGATCTGAATTGAACTCGAAAAATCGTTGGATTTCAAGAAATCGGTATTGAGCGTTCGGCTTACGGTTCGAACTTCGTTAGATGCCTTTTCGATAAGCGCATCCATTTCGTTTAAGGTATTTTCGGACGCATCCGAGGTGCTCCGAATCTGTTCATGAACGATTCGCATGAGCGACAACGAATGCCCAATCGTATCGTGCAAATCGCGGGCAATCTGACTTTTGGTTTCTTCGCCGATTTCCATTTCGGCCAATCTGATTTCACGTTGAAACTCCAGTTCACGCTTCGCTTTATCTTCAATGGCCTTAACTTTATCGCGTTCGTATTTTACAAACATCAAAAATGATCCTCCCAAAACGATTAGCAATGCCACACTGCCCCATAAAATCCCTTTAAATAACAGCAATTCATCCATGTTTTTATTCTTGCAATTGAAGCGTTTTTTCCTTCTTAAAATATGCCATTAAAAACGATATAATTATTAAAATTTCTTTAATTTTTGTTACGGCATGATGAATTAACATTGTTTTCCTTCCAAATTCAGGGTCCATTTTCCAGACCATTAAATTTTGAAAAACAACGTTGAGCAGATCGCCTAACCAGTATATTAACAATGCCCATCGCAGCATTTGATTGGCTGAGTTAGTGGGCCTATTAATAATGCAGTAAAAAAGAAAGGAACTTAAAAACAGGTGAATCAAAATTAAAGCATCACTAAAGTAATTTAAGTTCCTCACAATAATCCAATGTGCAGGAATACACATAAGAAAGAGTATACCCATTATCCTGAACAGTTTCTTTTTCCGAAACGCCTTCAATTCATAGTCAACATAGATCAATTCAATCCCATGAAAAAAAAAGAGCCTATTGAATAAACAGGCATGGAATACAGGCCATTGATTATTCTAATTACTGCCCAAGTATCAAAAATGGCGAAAACCCATAATTGCGTATAAATTATTTTTTGCCCGACGGAAAGACGTCGATAGGTAATTGCCCCTATAGCCAATCCAATAATTATCATGGAATCTAGCAAGATAGCCTTAACGAAATATGGAGTTTCCATTATTTAAGGAATTGCCAAGCGGGTTTTAATTGTTACAATTTTCTTACATTCAGGAGGACACTTCGATGAATAGTCCATTGCCTTGTTCGTGAATGCTCCGGTTCCCTGACCGTTGCCTTGCGTTGAGCCAGGTATATAAACTCCGGCAGCAAAGGTCTGAACTATATTGCCATCGCTTTCGATAGCACAGCTTAGCATATAGTAAAAATCGGGTGCCTGGTTGTTGTTTTTATTGTCTTCGGCTAGGGCAATAAAACCCGGTAAATTTGATAAGGCAGAGGAGGTGTCGATGGCATTACGAGAACTTCCTAGACGTTGGCATTGGGTTACTTTTCTACTATCTATGTTCATGAATCTTATCGCGTGTTGAAATTCGGGTTCACTAGATGCAGTTATATTTTTTGTATTCATAGTTTAGGCATATTACCATGGTTTTATGAAATTTCTCAATATTCACAGGCACAAAATCCCTGTTTTTTTATCCTTGCAATTGAAGTGTTTTTTTCTTCTGAAAATAGGCCATTAAAAAAGAAATTGTGATCAATAAAAACTCGATATCGCCCAATCGATAGGATAAATTCGAAATTGTACGCGATAACTCTGGTTCTAACTTCCAAATAATAAAGTCTTTTAAGGTAGCATTCAGAAAATTACCCGTAACATAAAACAACAGAGCCCACCTAAGAATCGTATTTGAATGATTTGCAGGCCTGTAGATAATGCAATAAAAATAAAAAGTAATTAGATAAAGTGAAATCAGGATTTGAGAAGCTCCTCTATAATTTAAACTCCAGCAGTATATCCAATGAAGAGGAATCAAGCTTAAAAAAAACATCCCCAAAATTCTGAATAACTTCTTTTTTCGAAAGGCGCCTAGCTCATAATCAATATATACCAATTCAATTCCATAACATATGAATTCAAATGTAGAAACTATAGGTGTTGAATAGAAACCATAGTATATTCTTATTGCTGTCCAAATGCCTAAGCTAAGTGTTAAACAACATTCGCCCCAAATTATTTTTTGTCCGACCGAAAGCTTGCGAAACGAAATGACCCCAGCTGTAATTGCAACAAAAAGAGTGAAATGATGTAAAATAATTTTTACTATAAATGGCTGCTCCATAATTTATGGCAATGCCAGTCGGTTCTTAACTGCAACTACTTTTTTACAATCATTTGGGCAATTTAAAAGCTTATTTAACGCTTTATTTTTGAATGCAGCAGTCCCCTGCCCATTACCTTGAGTAGTTCCCGGAACATAAACGCCGGCAGCAAAAGTTTGAACAATGTTTCCATCGCGCTCTTCGGCACTGCTCAGAATATAATAATAATCGGGTGCCTGGTTGTTGTTTTTATTGTCTTCGGCTAGGGCTATAAAGCCCGGTAAATTTGATAATGCAGAGGTGGTGTCTATGGCAGAATCGAATGTGTCGAAATTTGTTCCGCTTCCATCGTGCGAAATTAAAATCTCATCGCGGTAACGCTGGTAGTCGTCTTCGGCTGTGCTTAAATCGTTGCCACTAAGCAATACAAAATCATCGTTTTGCACCCAATAACAATCGGCACTTTGAAACAACGAGAACGGATCCGATGGAGTATCGGCTTCAAAAATGCGGTAACTGCCAAATGCGTCTATTTCTTCCAAAACGGTGGGCACATAAACAAATCGCATCGTGCTGCTGCTTCGCAAGGTGGGAATAATGCGTATTCCCTTTATAAATTCTGTTCCTTGCGGAGTTAAATCGTCCAATAAATCAATCAGGTTTTGCCTGCCTATGCGCTCGTAAACATAGTTTTTAAACGATGTATTCGTGGTTTTAAAACATCGTACAAAGTCGCTTCCCAGTGTATTAAAATCGGCAAGCGAAATTGCTTGGTTAGACGGATCAAGTGTAAATGCCATTTATAATT
>CANHIS010000214.1 GCA_947460255.1 Bacteroidota bacterium | reverse complement strand
TATTTGGCAACTCAACGGAAGCACGATGCCGCGAATGTTTGGCCGCTGACTGCCGTTCCGATTCAAATCCTCCAGACGCTTGGACTCACCACCAAAGATTACGGCGTAGATGGTGTGTTCAATACGCTGCTCGGAAACTTCAACGTATATCAAGTGAAGTTCCGCACGGGCCGGCCCGCACTAACTTGGCGCGAGCTGTCCACTTTTATGGGTTTGGCAGACAGCCCGCAAATCCGTAGCCGGGTTCTTTTTACCAATTGCGATGAGTTGCCCTCGGTGCTGAATGAGCGTCAGGGCTTCTTTTGTATTCGCGGCTCGGACTTGGACCGACTGGAATCAGATGACTTTCGCGCTATCGAAGCATGGTTGGCTGACGTGGTATTCATTGCGCCGAAGAAGCAGCCGCAGCCGCACCAAGCTGAGGCGTTAGGCGCGCTCTTGCCCGCGCTGGAAGCCCATGACCGCGTTTCTGCGATCATGGCGTGTGGCACGGGCAAGACGCTTGTCGCGCTCTGGGTCGCTGAGGCCAGGCTGGCATCCCGCATTCTGGTTCTACTTCCCTCGCTTGCCCTCTTGCGGCAGGTGCTTCATGAGTGGCTGCGCGAATCGAATTTGCCCGGCCTCGCCTATCTGTGCGTGTGCTCAGACCCCACGGTGAAGGACGGCTTGGATTCGATTACAACTACGCAGTCCGACCTCGACTTTCAAGTCTCTACCGATGCGGCCAGCGTGCGTGAATTCCTTGATGCGCCCTTCGCCGGAAGGAAAGTCGTCTTCTCCACCTATCAGTCAGCGCGAGTAGTCGGTGCGGCAGTGAAACCGGGTGAGGTGTTCGACTTGGCCGTGTTCGACGAAGCCCACAAGACCGCTGGTCGCGAAGGCCGCAACTATGCCTTCGCCCTTGAAGACGTAAACCTGCCCATTTGCAAGCGCCTGTTCCTTACCGCCACGCCGCGCCACTATAATCCGCACCAGCAGGACCGAGATGGCGACGCCAAACTGCTCTTTTCGATGGACCGCCCCGACGTTTACGGTCCGCAAGCGTATTGTCTGACGTTTGCGGAGGCGGCGCGGCGTGGCATCATCTGCGGCTACAAAGTTATTATCTCGGTCATCACTTCCGAGATGGTTACGAACGAACTGCTTAAGCGCGGTGACGTGATGGTAAACGGCGATGCCGTATGTGCCCGAGAAGTTGCCAACCAGATTGCGCTACGCGACGTTATCGAGAAATACGGCGCGCAGAAGGTTTTCACTTTTCACAAAACTGTGGCATCTGCCGAGTCGTTCGTTGCCGATGGCAGCGAAGGCATTCGCAGTCACCTTCCGAATTTTGAGACTTTCCATGTCAACGGCACGATGCCCACTGCCCGTCGCGAACGCGAGATGCGTGACTTTCGGGCGGCAGCCTGCGCCGTCATGTCTAATGCCCGCTGCCTCACCGAAGGCGTGGACGTTCCCGCCGTGGACATGGTCGCGTTTCTTTCACCGAGGCGAAGCCGTGTGGACATAGTGCAAGCCACCGGCCGGGCCATGCGTCGCTCACCGGACAAGACGACTGGCTATGTGCTCGTCCCTCTTTTCGTTGAACAGGCCGCGAATGAGAGCGTTGAAGCCGCTGTCAGCCGGTCTAACTTCGAAGAAGTTTGGGATGTTCTGCACTCGCTCCAAGAGCAGGATGATGTTCTTGCTGACCTCATCCGAAACATGGGCGAGCGGAAAGGACGCGGGAAAGGATTCGACGACAGCGGATTTGCGGATCGGGTTGATATTGTCGGATTCCAAATCGGATTTGAGGAGCTGCGCTCCGCAGTTGCCACGCGCTGTTTTGAAAGCCTCTTCTCGTCTTGGGACACTTACTTCGGCAAGCTAGCAGCCTTCAAGGACCGGATGGGACACTGCAACGTCAGCTCTATCGGAGAAGACGCGCAACTCGGGAGTTGGGTGGCCGCCCAACGAAACCGCCGGAAGAATATCGCTTTAACCGAGGGGCAGATTGCGCGGCTGGACGGTTTGGGCTTCGTATGGGATTGGCAGGAGCAAAGAGCCCAAGAGAATTGGATGAAGTGGTACCGAGAACTCGAAAACTACGCGAAAGAGAAGGGCAATCCACATGTTCCGCGCACACACATGAACGTCAAGCTGGCGAGTTGGGTTTGGATTCAGAGACTTCGGAAAGAAAGAGACTACAACAGTCAGTCCCAGTTGACACCAGATCAGGTCGCTCTGCTTGAGAAAATTGGCTTCCACTGGGACATCAACGAGGAAAAATGGATAGACATGATCGGAAGATTGAGGCGATTTCGTGAGGAGCATGGTCATTGCGATCTCAGTGAAGACGAAGACCTGAGCACTTGGGCGCAACGGCAACGATCAGCACAGGCCCGAAACAAGCTCGATCCAGAACGTAAGGCACAGCTTGACGAACTTGGTTTTTCTTGGACTGGGAACCGTGATCGTCGGTGGGATGAAATGTTTGACCGGCTAAAACAATATCACACAAAGAATGGTAATTCAGATGTGCCAGCAAAGTGGAACAAAGACCCTAAATTAGCCCGCTGGTTGAGCGCACAGCGGCAGCGGCGAAAGAAGGATGAGATGACAGAGGACGAGATGCACCGACTTGATTCGCTTGGCGTAACATGGAAAAGCCGTGACGTCGGAAAATGGGAGGATCGTTACCACGACCTACTCAAGTTTAAGGAGATCAATGGTCATTGTAATGTACCGTTCGCGTACAAAAAGACCGCCAAGCTTGGTGCATTTGTGAATTCGATGCGAACCAAGAAGGCGACTGGGGAGCTGAGCGAGGAAAGAACCAGGTTGTTGGAGGCGATTGGTTTTCAGTGGACGGTGCGTGACGCAATTCACGACGATCTGTGGGATGCTCGATTTCAGCAGTTGGTCACGTTCAAAGCAGCCCATGGGCATTGTGACGTCCCGACTAAGTCGTCGGATGATCCACCGTTTGGATACTGGGTGAGTCGTCAACGCGGCGACAAGCGAAAAGGAATCATTGAGCCAGATCGAGCGAGGCGGCTCGATGACATAGGTTTCAATTGGCGGCTTGACGATGGCCAGAAGGAATGGGCTGACGTCTATGAGCAGCTCAAAGAATTCAAAAATCGTTTTGGGCATTGTAAGGTGCCGTTGAACTTTAGCGACAACCCTTCGTTGGGGGTATGGGCACGAAATCAACGCCACCGTCTCAAGTACGGAAAGCTTTCTGCGGAGAAGGAACAATTGCTGCTCGAAATTGGTTTTGAGTAGCTGGTAGCCGCTCTTCATCGGCACACCCATCGAGAAGACAGATGCAAACACACGGGCGGTTTTTGGACATTACTGACTAGTCTGCGGCATAGACTACACTTGATGCTCTGAAGAATGACCGAACCAGACTGGGATTCCGTTTGATAGCATCCAGATCGCTGACCACACGTGCTTTCAATGATTCGTTCTGCCGCAGTGGCTTTTTGGCCACACCGTTGGT
>CANHIS010000213.1 GCA_947460255.1 Bacteroidota bacterium | reverse complement strand
GAGGGCGGTGCAATGGGAAGGGCCGCAGTGCCATCAGGGGCATCAACAGGAACCCACGAAGCAGTAGAACTTCGTGATGGTGATAAAACGCACTATCTTGGAAAAGGTGTTGAGAATGCTGTGAACAATGTCAATACCACAATCTTGGAAGAATTGCGTGGTATGGATGCAAGTGATCAGCGTGGAATTGATATTGCCATGATTGAACTGGATGGTTCTGCGAACAAAGCCAATTTAGGTGCAAATGCTATTTTGGGTGTTTCTTTGGCTGTTGCAAAAGCTGCGGCAGCAGAGTCGGGGCAGCCATTGTATAGGTATGTAGGTGGCGTAAATGCGGCACTTCTTCCTGTACCCATGATGAATATTTTGAATGGAGGATCGCACGCAGACAACAGCATAGACTTTCAGGAGTTCATGATTATGCCTGTTAATGCTCGCTCTTTTTCTGAATCACTGCGCATGGGCACTGAAGTATTTCATCAGTTGAAAACAGTGTTAAAAAGCAAAGGATTATCAACGAATGTTGGCGATGAAGGGGGCTTTGCACCCAATATTAAATCGAATGAAGAGGCGATTCAGACAGTCTTGTTAGCGATTGAAAAGGCAGGATATAAGCCTGGTGAGGATATCTGGATTGCCATGGATGCTGCTGCATCTGAATTTTACAATGCAGAGGAAGGTATTTACCATTTCAAAAAATCAACCGGCGACAAACTTACTTCTGCTCAAATGGTTGATTACTGGGCCGACTGGAGTAAAAAGTACCCAATTCTATCGATCGAAGATGGCTTAGCCGAGGATGATTGGGATGGTTGGAAAAACCTTACCGATAAAATTGGCAGCAAGGTTCAATTGGTTGGTGATGATTTATTTGTAACCAACGTGGATCGGTTAGGACAAGGTATTGAGAAGAATATTGCCAATTCTATTCTGATCAAGGTTAATCAAATCGGAACGCTAACGGAAACCATCAATGCAGTTCAATTGGCAATGAACAATAAATACACTGCAGTAATGAGCCACCGTTCGGGAGAAACTGAGGATACAACGATTGCTGATTTAGCTGTGGCACTGCGCTGTGGTCAGATTAAAACCGGTTCGGCTTCAAGATCTGATAGGATTGCGAAATACAATCAGCTGTTGAGGATTGAGGAGATGTTGGGTGGAGCGGGAAGATTTCAGGGAATGGATGTATTAAAGATCAAATAATAAGACTAAGCAGTTCGTTGAAAAATACTGTTAGTTAAGTTTTTGTTTTGATATTAATAGAGTTTCTTCCACATTTTTTATTTGTAAGTCAAAGTAATAAATTCATTTTTTTTAGAATTTATGTTTTGAACAATTTCATAGTTGTATAGCGTTCAAAACTACTTATAGATTTATAGAAGTGCGTCTCTTTATTTTTCGAAACCCGATTTTTCTTTTACTATATACAATGGCCTTTTTCTTGTTTCATAGTATATGCGCCAAATATATTCACCTATAATTCCCAACATAATCATTAGCAACCCTCCAATTATAAGGATCAGTATAACGATAGGTTTATAGCCTTTAAACGGTGCCTTGTCAATGAAATGTGCATAACCAACAATTAGCGCATAAAAAAAACCAATCATAGCTGTTAAAATGCCTACTACAGACATAAAACGAATTGGTATGTAAGAGGTATTTAGAGCACCATCAATAAAATACTTTAGTTTTTTCCCAAAACTCCACTGTGATTTACCTATGGTTCGTTTAATTCTTTTGTAAGGAATAAAGCGAACGTTAAATCCCATCCACAAAATATCGCCTTGAAAAAAACGATTACGCTCATCGATGGAAGTAAAAACATCTATAGCTGCACGATCGAGTAAGACAAAGTCAAACCCCCCTTTAGGCATTTTAGGGTTTGCAATTTTCATGAACCGATAAAAAATGGAGGACGTTGCATTTGCGATCACTGAATCTTCCCGGTCCATTCGATGGCAAACCACGATTTGACTATTTGCTTTCCATGCAGAAATCATCTCGGTGATTAAACTCACTGGTTCTTGCAAATCGACCGACATAATAACAGCTGCATCACCAGAACAATGTTGAACTCCTGCAATAATTGCTGGTACCTGACCGAAATTTCTCGAAAACGAAAGTGCTTTAATGCACGGGTTGTGTTGGCTAATTTCTTGGATTTCCTCCCAAGAACCATCATCAGAACCATCATTGATTAAGATAATCTCGAAGTTTAAATCTAAGTGAGATTCCTGCATCAACGATGTCAATTTTTCGCATGTAATGCTTATTGAGCCTTTGTTTCTGTAGACTGGAAGAATGAAAGAGATTACCTTCATACTTTTGTTTTTATCGCGCAGAAACACCTGCAACACGATGTCCCGCAGGTATTGAGCGATTTACTACCGCTCCTGCGCCAATTACACAATTGTCACCAATTTCTATTTTCGGTAGTATTACGGCCCCAGCTCCAATAAAAACCGACTTTCCGATTTTAGATGCTCCTAATAAAGATACACCTGGAGAAATTTCGGTAAACTCTCCAATTGAAACATCGTGCGTAATAAGAGAATTTAAATTTATAAGACACCCTTTCCCAATAGTTGATGATGGTTCGATGACAACATTTTGCAAAATACAACTGCTTGGTTCAATTCTAACCTCAAAGGACGAAATTGTTGACAACGGGTCAATCAATGAAAATGGCTCAGCTCCTAATGCGCAAAATTTTTGGTAGATAGTATAGCGATTTAAAGTGCCTCCAACCCCAATCACAAAACGCAAATCACCAAAAGAGAAGTATTCTTTTAATTCTGTTTCTGTTTTTATTACTCGAAAATTCCTAGCTATAAGCGTTGTTTGATTATTGCTATAGTCATCGTAAAAAACAACTTCATTAATTAGACCCAATCGATCTATTACAGGCAGAATTTGTTTGGCAAAACCACCAGCTCCAACTATCAGCATATTTGAGATCGTATGCAATCGGTAATGAATCTGACTTGTTCATTAGCTAAATCCGGGTAAAGTGGAAGGCATAATACCCTTTTGGAAACATCCGTTGCATAATCGTTCTCAAGATTGTTTGTAACAAACTCCAGAGAATTAAGCGAAGGATAAAAATATCTTCGTGGCATTATTTGATTCTCGTTGAGTGCTTTAAACACTTTTAGCAGTTCTGCTTCTGTTTTAAATACAATTGGATAATAGGCATAATTGTATTTGGTTGTGCCAGGTTGAATTTGCAAGTGTTGAATCGGAATGCCACTTAAGTTAGCACTGTACAAATCAGAAAGGCTCTTACGCTTTTCAATAATTCCATCAAGTTTAGGCATTAAACACAATCCCATGGCAGCTTGAAATTCAGAGCTTTTTCCGTTCACACCGACTCCATGAAATGCCTCAGGACCATTGTGGCCAAAATTACGCATGTAGCTTATTTTATGCGCTAGTTCATCATCGTTGGTTACAATGCCTCCCCCTTCAATGGTATGGAAAAGCTTGGTTGCAT
>CANHIS010000212.1 GCA_947460255.1 Bacteroidota bacterium | reverse complement strand
GGACACGCGACGTTCCGTACTCGCACCCTCTCTCCCAACCCCCGCCTCCTCATCCCGCAGGGATGACAGCTCCCAGCCGGTGGTTGAGCTCGGCACGAGCGACACCACCGGAAACCACACCCTACAAATCCGCACCCCGGCTGGGGTGCCAGCCTGTAACCGGTGGTTGAGCAACGCGACACCACCGGATTCCCGCACCCAACCCACAACAAATCCCCACCCGATCTCGTTCCATCTCGTCCATCCCGTCCATTCAGGCCCCTCCCAACCGCGGCCTATCCGCCCCCTCCTGCCGCCAGCACCGGGAAATCACCGCCCTCGCGAAATCCCCCGGCATCCCATGGCCGCGCAAAGTCCCGCGCCACTCAAACACTTCCTACCACATCGCCATCGCCAAAAGCACAGCCCAAGTCGCCCTCGAACCCTCGACTGCGGCGCAACAATGCCCTGTGGAAAAAGGGCCGCCGCCCGCAGGGGCACCCTCGCCAACTCACAACCCATCCACATCCATCCACACCCTCACCGCTCCCGGTCCCCGTTCCTCATCAGCCTCCTGAGCCAGCAATTCCCCCGCCATCATCTTCCGCCACTACCGGGAACCGACCACAGAGGCGACGGCGAGACAATGGTTCGGGACCCGCACTGTCACCACTGAATCGCGCTGACTCCTGCAGCCGTCACCCGCCACGCATCCACCAGTTCAAATACACGCGCCCCCTTTTCGAACTGCATGAAGCGCTGCTCTCGGGTTGCCTCGTCAAGAAGGTTCCAGTCCGACGTTTCCCCTGGCTCTCCTGTGTCCAAACCGTAATCAATCCTGATCCCGCCTCGATTAGTGAGGATATACCGAGCGTGCATATTCTCGCCCCCCTCGACGCGCCTCCATCTCACAAAACTGATGGAAGCGTCACCAGCGAGGTCCAACCGTCGCCTGATGCCCTCCAGTTCCCCGCGAAACCAGTCTCCCGTTCCATTCGCGTTCAAATGATATTCGACAGACGATGGAGCCCGTCCACTGAACGCGTGTTCCAGCATCGCCACGAGAGGTCGGCCGTGACGGGCTGCACAACTGAAATACTGATCCACAAATCGGACATTAGTCGATATTTCAAGAAGCGGTCGGCTCAACTCAGCGAGCCCTTCCGACGTTCTCGGAATGGTTCCTCCTGCCAATACCGCCCATCTCGGAGTCTCCTCAGTGATTTCCTCGGCACAAAGAATGTGAGGTTCATCTCCAGGCTTTATCGCAATGATGGCATGAAACGGTTGGGCAAGATGCACGCGTTTCGCGTTCGTCAGCCAATCGTCCTGATCGTCGTACTTGCGCCCTGTCTTTATCACCCGGTTTCCGATCCTGGCGAGGGTTTCCTGAAACATCAGGCGCTTCCTGGTCGATGTCTCCGCACAGCGTTCCCAAACAAGGTGCAGCCACTTCGAGGGATATTTGGCCACGAGCCTTCCATGGCCGCAGCCGAGCTTTCCCTCGAAGAAACGCAACGCCTCCCACGTGATTAGCGCGTCAGGCTCAATGGCATACTCGTGAACCATATCAGAAGATTTCTGCGGCCCGATCCTCAAAGAATCCACCGGGCCAGTTTCTGGAAAAATCGCCATCCTCGGTCAGGGGAAGCGCCGTCAGCCGGAGTCCATCGGCCCCTGCCTCCGCGTACAGCACCACAACCTGATCCGTTCGCAGTGCCAAATCGGGCTCCGCCAGTGTGTCCTCCGTCGTCTCCCTCACCCGCCGCATCAACCGGAGCATCAGATGCTCGCTGTGCGTCTCGAGAATGAACAGGCGATTCTCCTGTTCGTGCAGCGCGCGGATGAACACATCGGCGAGCCGACATTGAATCGCCGGGTGAAGGTGCAACTCCGGTTGCTCCACCGCAAGAATGCTTCCGCCCGGAGCGAACATGCCGGCCACTACCGGAATGACCTGCGTCACCCCATTCCCCACGTCCTGCGGCGAAACCTCGGCTCCATTGCGTAGATCGGTGACGATCACCCGCCGGACCAGCGGGCAGGAGAGCAACTCCGGCTCCACAAGCGCCTTAATCCGCTCCACCAGATCCTCTGGCTCCGAAGCCCGAGGCAACAGCGCCAGCAGCAGCGCCAGCTCCGACTCTTCCGGCAGCAACCGTACCGCCTTCACACTCACGGAGTATCCCAGATTCAATCTGTCATGGCCAGACAGGCATGCATCAAAGCGGGCTAGCGTCTCGCGATGAGTCTCGTCATCGATATCCTTGCCAAGCCAGTCCCAGGCGGCCAGACCCGATGCCCACCGATCATCGGCCAGTGTTCTCTGCGCAGACACGCCACGATCAGGAAACTCGCGCACCGGTCCGACATAGCGAATCTTTCTCAGTTGTTCCAGCACCAACTCGCCGCTGCCAGCCACCACCGGACGAAGAAAGTCGAGCAACATCCGCAGATCGTCGAGGATATTCACCGCGCCCTCCTTGAGTTCCCCACGCAGCGGATGGTGCCATTGCGGGATCACCGCCGGATGATCGAGAATCAGGATCGCGGAGTCCATGAACCCCAGCGGCCCTGCCCATTCGTGATGGCCTGAGTAGCGGTTCTCTTCCGCAATCAGCTCATCGAACGCGGGGTGATACTGGGCAAGGCTCAGGATCGGTCTCCCATGAGCACCAAGCTCAATCTTCGCCATGAACGCGCCGTCTCCCCTTACGGTGTAGCACCTGATCCGCGGGGCACCAGCCTGAGCATGCCACGCCACCTCGATCTCAAGGCTCACGGTCTGGAGTCGGAAACTGAACGCCACCGCACGATTCGCCTCGCTACCCGCAGGGACATAAGGCAGCTCATACTCCGGCAGGCCGTCATCATCCAATTCAAGCGTCACCCCCACCCGAATCACCCGCCCGAGATCGTGCTGATGCACCAGCTGCCGGAAGCCGCCAAGATGGATCGCCGTGCCTCCGGCGCTCAACACGTCAGCGTCCGCGTTCTGTCGTTCCAGCAGCTCCCGCAGGTACAGCAAAGCCTGAAGCATCGTACTCTTTCCCGCACTGTTGGCCCCGAACAACAACGTGACGGGGCGCAACGGGATCTCCACCCGGTCCCGGATGCCCTTGAAGTTCTCGATAGTGATTTGTGTGAGGCGCATGGTGGTAGCGGGATTACGGTTCGCGCAACTGCCCGTGTATCGGCTGGTCGATCGCCTTCTGCAACTTGTTCCAGTGGTTCCTGACCTGTCGCTTGATCTCCGGAGCCCGTAACTTCCTCGAAGCCCGGAAGGCGTAGGAAAGGAAATTGCCGTGCGTCTTAGGGTCGCCTTTCTTCAGGTCGGCGCGGCGCTTGATCAGGTACGAGTATTGCCGATAGAGTTTGGTCCGACGAAGTGGCGTCAACTGCTCGCCGCACGCGAGTTCCATCCGGTTATGCTTCCGCTGCGTCAGCTTCGCCAGCGCCACGCCATGACGCATCTTCCCGTAGTACCGGTTCAATGACGATTGTCGCAGGAGCGTCTGTGCACCATTGAACGTGAACCCAAGATACTG
>CANHIS010000211.1 GCA_947460255.1 Bacteroidota bacterium | reverse complement strand
TTATACCGCTGAAGTCATCTCAGAACGGAACAAAGTTCAGCGAAACTACGAGCTCTTGGTAAAAGCTCTCGAAGAGAGGCCTAATGAAGCCTATTTTTATATGCAATTGGGCTTGGAACTGCGTCGCATGGATAGACTAGCAGAATCCTTTGACGCCTACTCCAAGGCACTGAACTTAGCCGAGACCCAACCCAATCAATTTATCACCGATGAAGTTCGTGAGACATTGCTGACTCAATATTCCGGCTATTTGCTAGCAGACAAGCAGTACGAGAAAGTTTTGGAGGTATTAACCAGCGACCTCGCCATGCGACAGCCTCTCACCCCAGGTCAACTACTGGTTCGAGGCAGAGCTCTTATCCACCTACGTCAACCACAATATGCTTTGAACGATGTGCAGGAGGCGTATTCTCGTAGAGAGGAAACGACATTGTTTCCATCGGCGATTGATCCGATGAGTGATGCAGCAGAAGAACTATTGGCTGAGGCGTTGTACCTAAATCGGCGATTTAGACAAGCAATTCCGAATTTCGAGAAAGTGTTAAACAGATCAGGTTCGGACCTTCGGATTATATTAGCTTATTCGGAATGTCTTGATGCTAATGGTCAAATCGGTGCGGCGCTGGAATTTTTAAAAACACAATCAAAAAATCATAAAAACGCAATTGAAATTATAAAACACGGCTATCGCTTAATTGTTAAATATCCAGATTCCAATCAGCTTGCGGATGACTGGTTGATGGAAATGCCAATGCATTGCAGTTAGAATCTGAGTCAAGGTAAAAAATAAAATGGTGCGATCCTCTATGGGTAAACTAACAATAAAATTTCCGACACGGAATCGGCCGGACAAGTTCAAGTCGGTTTTCACGAGGTATTTAACTTTTTTGAGTGGGACGCACCAAGTTCGCTTCGTCATCACCATGGACCATGATGACGTAAGTATGAATAACCCTGAAATATGGGAGTGGCTAGGAACGCGAGCAAGAAACGCCGATATCAAATGGGTCTACGGCAACTCAAAAACAAAAATTGAGGCTTGCAACGCGGATCTTGAAGGAGAAAACGGCGATGTATTGCTGCTCGCTTCAGATGACATGGTACCAGTAATGATGGGATACGACAAAATTATTTTTGCTGCATTCCAGCAGGCGTTTCCAAATTATGACGGTGCTATTAAGTTTTGGGATGGATTGAGACCCAAGGAGGATCCATTGATGACACTCTCGGTTATGGGGTTTGGGTTATATCGAAGAATTGGATATATTTACAATCCAGAATACAAATCGCTTTTCTGTGATAATGAGCAGACGGAGGTCTTTCACAGGCTGGGAAAGTTTAGGCGGTGTGACATCTGCATTATTCAACACCAATGGACTGCACAACCTTTTGATGAGCTCCACGCTCGTAATGAAAATCCAAAAATGTACGATGTTGATTTTGAGGTTTTTAAACTACGCAGGTCGAAAAATTTTAATTTGGAGTTAGTAAATGAGTCGAAACAAAATCGAGCATTTAGTGACAAAAAATGAAGCGATCAACTATTTCCTATTCACTGTATTCAAAAATTGTGAAGGCGTTCTCTACAGGAATCGAATATTTTAAAATTTGGTCATAGAAATGCAGACCGATAGAATCTGCAGCTCTGAAAATACCTAATTCTGGCAAAATTGTTTATTTTGACTGCATTGCCCAATGGTCAGTAAGCTTGAAAAGCAGCACTGCGAAGGTGAAAAATTTAAAACGGAACTTTGTTTAATACCTGTATTTCAAATATTGATCCACTCAAACAATTGGTTAATCCGCTGTTTTTAGATTACGTTTAAACTTCAAAAAATTTATCAAGACAATCTAGGTGATTTGGTGGTTATGGATGGTGATCATTGGGTAAAATTGCTGTAATGCATGTAGAGGCTTGATATCATTAAGCTAGACCCGGGGGAATTATAGCTGACCATGATCAAGTCTGGCGCAACGATTTTCGGTGTGCAATTTATAATTAGTTCGGGCATGGGGTTTCAAGATACGAAGATAAATATGGGGATTTGTATGAATCATTTCAGGATCCTTGGGGTGAAGGTTGTTGGTTTTTATAATTAAAAGGAGTCATATGCCAGTTCCAAATGATAAGATAAAGTTAAGCGTATTGATTTTATCTATTCCATCAAGGAATTCTCAATTGATCGGATTATTTAATAAACTGCAAGCGCAGGTCGCTGTTTTAAGTGAATGTCAAAGCGTTGAATTATTAGTGTTGATGGATAATTGTTCTAAAAGTATCGCAGATAAGCGTAACGATCTGCTCCGATCTGCTCGTGGTAAATATATCGCCTTCCTGGATGATGACGATGATGTTGGAGAAGGCTATATTGATGCATTAATAGGGGTTATTGATAGTGGTAATTCTCCAGATTGCATCACGTTCAAGCAACATTGCCTAATTGATGGCGATTCTATGATAGTAAATTTTGGAATAGGACATCCTCACGGGGAACTGGTTCGAGATCAATCTGGTAGCTTGATGAACATCAAACGTCCACCTTACCATATGTGTTTGTGGAGACGTGAGTTGGCTCTTAGTGAGCAGTTTAATTCTGTTTATGGAAAAAATGGTCAATCAACTGAAGATATTGATTGGCTGTTGCGGTTGTACCCAAAAATAAAATCTGAGATTCATATCGACGCTGTTTTGCATCGCTATATTTACAGCAGCAAAACTACAGCATCGTTGATTCCTCGGGAGCGTCAATGAAAATTATCTCGTTTAGCCTATGGGGTGCGAATCCTATTTACACAGTTGGAGCTGTTAAGAATGCTGTAATTGCGGCCGATTTGTTTCCAAATTGGGTTTGTGTATTTTATTGCTTTAAATCGGTTCCGATTTCGATTGTTAATCAGCTAATAGAAATGCCGAATGTTGATGTGCGAATGGTTTCGGACGAATATAATCAGCTGGACAACAGGGGTATGTTTCACCGGTTTCTACCAGCCGATCAGGTTGGAGTTGAATACATGATTAGTCGTGATACAGATTCAAGACTGTCCGCACGAGAGAAGGTTGCTGTCGATGAATGGTTGGCGAGCGGAGCTGATTTACATTTGATGCGTGATCATCCCTACCACGGGGTTCCAATTTTGGGGGGAATGTGGGGGGTAAAGGGCGGGAGGCTCAAAGGTATCGAACACGCAATAAGAAAGTTTAAACCGACAAGTTTAAAGGGACAGGACCAGCAATTTCTTAAGGACTGGGTGTGGCAAAAATATATTGAAGGACAGTTAACAGCCATCATACATGATCCGTTTTTTACAGGTAAACCATTCCCTGAGAAGGCCAAAAGAGGGGATAAAAATGGAGGTGTATGGTTTGTTGGTCAAGTGTTTGATCAGTTTGATAGATTCAACAGTCAACACGATGTGGATATGCTATTGGGATTATGAAAATTATATCAGCTGCCAATTGTGGTCGAAGAAAAATGAGAAATCAGAAACGTATGGTTTATATAAACAAATAGTCGGTATTATAATTCGTTAGTCACTCGGGCTGACTGTAGTGTGTTGATTGAATTAGAAAATATAACAATGCAGTCTGCTGCGGTTGTGATTGAGTTTTCTCGCTGGGTTTTGTTGGTT
>CANHIS010000210.1 GCA_947460255.1 Bacteroidota bacterium | reverse complement strand
CTGATTTTGGATAAGGACTTTTAGGCCGCTTTTAATTTCTTCTTTGCGTTATTTTCTTTTATCTTCTTAATAAATGCACTCAATTCCTTTTGTTCCTCTTCTGTGAGTGGTCGACTTTGAATAAAATCAACATCCAACTCATTTTTATCTGTTTTTGATTTCATGATTTGAAGTATTTATTAACAAGTTCAGTAGCTGCATTTGTTTCAATAACCATTAATTGATTTCCGTAATGAATTGCCTTAAGCGTTTTCTCATAGTGATTTACTAGTTGAGTTTTTGCATGAAATGCTACAAATCCTTCATAACCTCTTTGAAATGAAAGTCTGCATGCAAATGCTACAAGATTACCTGGGACGCCTTCGTATAATTTACTTTCACCTCTATTGAACGCAGCTGATTCAATTAAATTAAGGAAAACATGGTCAGTCTTTATTGAAATACTAATAAGTCCTTGAATAATATTTTCATTATGCAAAATAGTGAGCTTTTAGATCTCTTTTTCAGTTGATTCAAACTCTTGCTTCCAGCTAAATAGCCAACCATTCTTTTTTGTAATCAGATTTAGGTCGGATTTTGACAATAGCAAAACTTCCGTCATCAGACTATCGCCCGATATCCGATTTGTTATAGAGTTTGTTAGCTTGTCTATAACAAAGTCGTTGAATTGCTTTTTCTTTTCTTGCACTACTGCAATTTAAGAATTTTATTTTTGAAGCCAGGTGAAGATAATTCATAACCTAAAAACTCTTTCACAGCTTTCCCTTTATTATAAAAAACAAAAACCCCCTGAAAATCAGGAGGCTTGTAGTAGCGGGGACGGGAGTTGAACCCGTGACCTCAGGGTTATGAATCCTGCGCTCTAACCATCTGAGCTACCCCGCCAAAATGGGCTGCAAATATAATTGAAAAGTGTTTTTAACAAACCTTATTCATGCTTTTTTCATCGTCGATTTTGAAAGTGCCAATCAGTCAGGGTTTTAGGAAAGTATTATTTTTCAAAGAAGCCTTTACCTTTGCACCCATGCAAGGTTCGAAAAATCAATTGGCCGCCATCATTCCCCTGCTGATCGCCACAGCTGGCCTTGCTATCTCCTTGTTCCTGCTCAATAAAGCCGATGCTTTCCTCTTCTGGAACCAACTGATTCCGCTGCCTATCTCCGTTTGGCAAGTGATTACTTTCGTCGGCGACGGACTCTTCGCAGCCTCGCTTGTTGTTCTCATCGCCCTGTTTCAAAATAGATCTCTCGCTGCGGCTGTTCTGTTCAGCTGGCTTCTTGGGGCAGCACTTGCGCAAGGATTAAAACACACCGTTTTTAAAGATGAACCGCGGCCTGTGTTGTGGTTCGAACAACACGATCTTCCACTTGAAATCCCAGATGGAATAAAACCCCATGCCCACAACAGCATGCCGTCGGGACACACCACAACTGCTTTTGGTGTGCTGGGCTTGCTTGCTTGGCTGTCGGTTGCTAAAACGAGAAAAGCCGTCTTCGCAACGCTCGCATGCATGGCAGGGATTTCACGAATCGCTCTGTTTCAGCATTTTCCAGCCGATGTGCTTGCTGGTGCTTTCTTAGGCATGTGCACCATTCCGGCATCTTTGTGCCTTTACAACGTGCTCCAAAAGAGATTCCCTCTTCAGGCCAATTTACCTTTCATTCAGAAACGATGAATCTGCAAACCAGTCATTACAGGATGCTCTTGTTCATCCTCGGCGCGCTGCTCTTCCTTCCATTTTTGGGTGCATCTCCGCTCTTCGATTGGGATGAAATCAACTTCGCAGAATCAGCCCGCGAAATGCTCGTATCTGGCGATTATGCGCGGGTGAGGATCAATTTTCAACCTTTCTGGGAAAAGCCTCCTTTGTTCTTTTGGATGCAGGCGTCTTGCATGCATTTATTGGGTGTGAATGAGTTCGCCGCCCGTCTCCCGAACGCCATCTTTGGCATCATTACGTTGCTCACTTTGTTTGAGTTTGGCCGTGAATTAAGGTCCGACCGCTACGGCTTTCTTTGGGCACTTTGCATGTTAGGAAGCTTCTTGCCGCACGTATATTTCAAATCAGGCATCATTGATCCGGTTTTCAACTACTTCATCTTTTTGTCGGTGTGGTTTATCGCCAAAACCGTTCGCGCTTACAAAGACGGAGCATCCAATCTTCATCCCATTTTTGCAGGAATTTTTATCGGTTTGGCGGTGCTCACCAAGGGTCCAGTCGGCTTGCTGTTGCCTTTGCTCACGGTGTTTTTCTTTTGGATGAGTTCACGGTTTAAAGCAATCGTTGCATTCAAGCATCTCATCTATTGCGCCATCGCTGCAACATTGGTTACCAGCATCTGGTTCATCCCAGAAACGATCAAGAACGGACCGTGGTTCTTGCAAGAATTTATTGAGTACCAAATCCGCTTGTTCAGAACACCCGATGCAGGCCACGCACAGCCGTTTTTCTATCATTTTGTGGTGGTATTGTTGGGATGTTTCCCTATGTCGGTTCCCGCGTTGCGCGCGCTTTTCCGCTATCCACAGGCGAGGTTGGAAGATCCTGATTTCTTGTTTTGGATGAAGACCTTGTTTTGGGTAGTGATGATCCTATTTTCGGTTGTTACTACCAAGATTGTGCACTATTCCTCGATGGCGTATCTGCCACTTAGCGCGATTGCAGCGGTTTCGATGGAAGAATACCTGAGGGGCCGGCAGACATGGAATTTCTGGCAAGTTTCGGGCTTGGTTCTAGTGGGAAGCATCATTGGTCTCGCCATGATCGGAATTCCCTTGGTAGGTATGCATCCCGATTGGGTGCTTCCCCTGTTGAAGGACCCTTTCGCAGCCGGGAATTTACAAGCGGCAGTGACCTGGAATTGGATGGATTTACTGCCAGGAATCATTTGGTTATTGGGCATCAGTGTAGCAGCGATGCACCTCTTCCGCCAGCGGCGGTTCCAAGCCATCACTTGGTTATTCGTACCTGTGATCTTGAGTACTTCGATCTTTTTGATGAGTTTTCCGAAGCGAATTGCTGGGTACACGCAACAAGCGCCATTGGATTTTTATGCGTCGTTACAAGGGCGAGATGTGTATGTGGAAACGCTTCATTTTAAGAGTTTTGCGCAATATTTCTATTTCCGTAAACCGGGATTTTCTCCCCTTGAAGCGCAACACTGTTTGGATGCTGAAGGATACTACCACATTGATGCCTTGCGCAGTTGGTATTTAACCGGAAACATTGATAAACCGGTGTATTTCGTGCTGAAATCGACCCACAAAAAGGACTATGAGACTTACCCAGATTTGGTGTGGCTCAAAGAGAAGAATGGGTTTTCGTTTGCGATGCGCCCGGTTCCGGGGATAGGGAAGCAGAAGTAGCCTATTTCTGTGCGGCTTGCGCAAATATTTCGTTGAGTGGATCAACAATCGAAACAGCATCCTATCTTTGCGGCTGCAATTCAAGGCATGATCTATTTAACCCGCAAGGAACATTTCAACGCTGCGCACAAGTTGGCCCGCCCCGATTGGTCGGATGAGAAGAATATCGAGGTTTTTGGCAAATGCGCCAATGCTAACTGGCACGGACACAATTTCGATCTTTACGTAACTGTTAAAGGCAATCCGGATCCTCTCACAGGATTTGTAATTG
>CANHIS010000209.1 GCA_947460255.1 Bacteroidota bacterium | reverse complement strand
GTCCACACCATGCGAAACATGAAATTTACCTAAAAATGGAAGGTCGGAAATTGTATGAATACGCGCTCAACAATGTTCCTTCCTTGGTAAAAGAATGCATCGAAGAAGCCAAATTAAGCTTGAAAGACATTCACAAAGTACTGATTCATCAAGCCAACGAAAAAATGGATGAGGCAATCCTAGAAAGGCTTTTCAAGTTGTACGATGAAGTGAAAATTCCAGAGCACATCATGCCGATGATTATCAATAAATTAGGAAACAGTTCGGTGGCAACATTGCCAACCTTGTTGGATCTTATTTTGAAAAACAAAATGGAGGATCACCAAATTACTGCTGAAGATACAGTCGTATTTGCATCCGTTGGGGCAGGCATGAACATCAATGCGATAACTTATAAATTCTAGATAGGTTAAGGATTTAGAACACCTGTAACAGAATGGGTTGGCAGAATGAGTGTTATCACTTATAAATGCACAAAACTTACATCAAAATTGACGCTTTTCGAGATTTGAGCAGCTACGAAAAAAGGCGAGAAAATTACTGAAAGCCTCTAATAATAAGCCTTCTAAGAAGCTTAGGAAAGGGTTGTACATTCCATCGGAATAATTTATTTTTACAATCCCTAACCTTAACCTGACATCCAATGCGTAGTTTTCCTCGCTCCACTTAATAGCTTCCTATTCTTTCATTTTGATTCAGCATTATAGCTCAAAGTTTTCTTTGATGCTGTTTGGTGTGCTTATTAATGATTTATCCCCAATCCTAAATTTTTAAGAATGAAATTAAAGTACTTGTTTTTGCTTCCTGCGCTACTCACTAGCCTTTTATCGTTTTCTCAAACGAGTAGCAATGCACTCAATTTTGACAATACTGACGATCACGTAGTTGTGAGTCCAACGATTCCCTACACGTCTACTTTCACATTAGAAGCTTGGGTGAATTTCTCAGGATCATCTGCCAAAATTTTTGGTTGGGGTAACAACACCATAAATGGCTATGTGGATTTTTCGATTCTGAATGGAAAAATTCGACTCGCAATTGGAAATGGTTCGACCTTTACCATTGATCAATTTGATGGAAGTACTGCTTTATCTCCAGATACTTGGTACCATGTAGCGGCAGTTAAAAATGGCGTTTCGATCACTATGTATCTAAATGGTGTTCAGGATGGTACATTTACTTCTGTCAATACACCTGCACTGGTTACTTCTTCGATTATTGGTGCTGGACTATTTAATGGGATTGTTCAAGGTTTCGATAACAAATCGATCGATGAATTAAGGGTTTGGAATATTGCCAGAAGTGGTGCCGACATTTTGGCTAACTACAATTGTGCAATCTCCTCACAGAGTGGCTTGGCGGCATCATACCGCTTTAACCAAGGTGTTGCAGGCGGTAACAACGTAACAGTAACAACTCTAAACGATTTATCAGGGAATTTCAGAAGTGGATTGCTTACAAATTTTGGATTGAATGGGTCGACTTCAAACTGGGTGACCTCTGATATTGCTGCTCCGACATTAAACTACAGAACTGTTGCATCTGGTTCTTGGAACAGCGCAGCAATTTGGGAAACTCAAATCGGATCTTGCTGGGTACCAGCAATCAACCCGCCTAGTTCTACTGCAGAAATAATAACAGTGAGAAATGGTCACAATTTGTCAATTGGCACAATAGTAACTGCCAATCAAGTGATTATTGAATCAGGAGCTACAGTAGCTTTAATACCTTCAGGACGCTTAGAAATAATTGATGCTCCGGGCATTGACCTTTCTATTGAAGGAAGTCTGAATATTGGAGCAGGTACTTTAGTGGTATTCTCCGATGCCACAACCAATATCCAATCAACAGGTACATTGAATTTCACGCAAGGAAATATTGGTGGTGAAGGAAATATTCAAGTTCAAAATAGCGGTACGTTTAACATCTCTTCAACGCAAAATAAAAACTTCAATGGACCTTTCACACTTATAAACTTAGGTTCTGTAAACTGGAATCCAGCAGCTGGTAATATAACTTTTGATGGCGGAAACATTAATTTTGAAAACATAGGTGTATTTAACATCAGTAATTCTGCACAACTATGGAACAATGGAAATCCTTCATCAACTTTCAATATCAATAACACTGGAATAATTCAAAAATCCGCCTCTGGAACCACTGTATTTAGAAGTAGGATTTCCATCACCAACGACGGAAACATTTCACTCATAAATGGCAGTCTGAATTTTGATGATGTTGCCATGGTCAACAATGGAACCATTGATTGGAATTCTACAACCATTTGGGACGTTTCCAATTCGGTGATTGAACTCAACCCCGGAACGAATCTTATTGGAAATGCTAATTTGAAGGTCTCTGGTTCAACTGTTACCATTAACGCAGAAGTTGAATTTCCAGTAGGTGGAAGCCTTGACTTCAATTCAGGATTGCTCAATGGTACTGGCACCTTGAGATTGCTGAACAACAGCTTACTCACTTGGAATGGTGGAACATTTGGAGGAAATTTAACGACTGAAATCCAAAGCAATGCAACATTGTTCATTTTGGGTTCGGTTGCACTAACACAATTGCATTCAATTCAAAATTTTGGAACAATTGCTTGGTCTGGCAATGGGAATATCGATTTCCCTGGTGATGACATCGATGCTTCAATTACCAATTTCAACAACTTTAACTTTTCAAGCACAGGAGCAATTGTCTCTAGTTCAGGTACGCTTGGAGGACTTACTATCAATAACCTTGCTCCGGGTGTAATTACAAAATCGACAGGCTCAACTGAGATCCATCCACGGGTTAGGTTCTTCAACGAAGAAGGCTCTCAGTTAACGGTTTCTAGCGGCACACTTGATATTAGATCAACTGATACTCGCTTTTTCGGTAACATTCAAATTAGCAATACTGGAACACTTCGAGGCGATCAGCCGATTGTTTTTAGAGGTCAGTTTTTCAATAACTCAGGTTTGGTGAATTTCCCAGATGTTACTTTCGAGGGAGAATTTCAACAAATCATTTCAGGGCCACAAGAAGGCAACTTCAACAATCTTTCCATCAATAATCCTTCTGGTGTTCGTTTTGACGATGATTTCTTTGTAATCGAAAGTCTTGAATTTTCGAATGGTAGACTAGAAAGTCCAACAAGCAAAATCTCCACAGGTATTTTCACTGAAATCATAGGCGGATCTCCTAACAGTTATCTAATCGGAACGCTTTCTCGCGGGTTCGATATCAATACAACACAATTCTTCCCGATTGGTAATCCTGACGGTTTTGCACCTCTAACCGTTCAAGCTATTTCTCCTGAGGAAGGCTTAGTAGTTGTTGCAAGAGCAGTGGCCGGAGATCATCCAGATGCCGCAAATGCGCCTGTTTCGGCAGCAAAATCTGTAAATAACCACTGGAACGTTAATACATCAGGCAGTTATGAAAGCTTAACTATTTCTTTTGGATATGAATCATCCTTATTAGATGCAGGTGCAAACGAGACCGCTTTCAACGTTGGACAACTTAACGGTGTTGGTTGGCAATCTTTAGTGCCTTCAAACATTTCAGAAGGTTTAGTTACAGTTGGAAACATTACTTCACCGCAAGATTTTTTCATCGGGGAAGTTTTAATACCTAGTCAAGGTGCTGCACTTAATTTCAGCGGGGCTGACAACTACATTTTGGGGCCGGTACAACTCATTCCCAACAAT
>CANHIS010000208.1 GCA_947460255.1 Bacteroidota bacterium | reverse complement strand
TTAATGTCAATCCTTTAACACCACTTGATTCAAGTATTACTTCATCAAAAGTTCCAACAGCGCCATAGTAAGGGATTCCCAACCTTGTATTTATTACATCATTAACTAAATAGGTTACTTGAAATGATTCCAATGGTGACATTTGGCTATAGGATAATTGGTATAATTTACTTTCAACAGAATCAATTTTTAATCTATTGGTTTGTGCTGCGGAGTTCGAACTGTTCGGCATTGTAGGATTTTGAACCGATTCGTTGCTAATCGAATTATTCACTTGTGTTAGCTTCTGTTCAGCAATATTGACGACAATCGAAATTCTTTTGTTACCAACATTTAAATCAAACTTAGCAACACCAGACAACTTAGGAATACCGCTAATCGTAAAATGCATAATGCCGTTATTTATAGATAAATCTGATTTTATCGGAAAATTACTCAACGGCCTAGCGCGTCCGAATGGTGTATTGTTTCCAACTCCCATTAACTCTAATTTGATACCAGTAACTCCTTCTGATTCGAGCGTTATTTTATCAAAAGTACCGACGGCACCAAAATACATTATTAACAGTTTAGAATTTATGACCTCGTTAACAAAGCTATTTAATTGATATGTTTTACTCTCAATAGAATCTATTATCAATCCTGTGTCATTATTAACACTTTGCGGAACTTGAGAAAAACAAAATAATGTTGCGAGGCTAAAAAAACAGACATGTATTATTTTCATAATAAAAGGCTTTGAAGTTTATAAAGGTTAAAAGTAATTAATTTTATGCTTTGTTTGAAAAAGGGTAAGGCTACAAACCGATTTAAAAAAAAATGAAGTTACATAAAATTATTACATTTTAATGAACCTTTTTTCCAACAACGCATAAGTATTTTATTTGAATAGTTTAATTCATCAACTAAGGTTTGACCTGTAAATAACCAAGGACTCTAACTGTTCAAAGATTTATGAGGATGATTTTTATTGTATTCCACCTGCCACTCGAAGGCTAATGCAATTACCTCTTGAATTGGTTTAAATAAATAGGCGTCAAGTACGTCTTCTCTAAACGTTCTATTAAACCGTTCTAAATAAGCATTTTGGAGCACCCTTGCTTTATAATTGTTTTGAAGCATACCCCTTCTCGGGTTCATGCGCTTTAGCGCATAATCCCAAGCCACAGATTAGTTGATGATACAGCAAAAAAGAAAGGTTGCGACTTAACGCTGTTACCACGGATTGCAAATCCATGGTAACAGGAAGCGCATAATCCAAATCCACAGATTAGTTGATGACACAGCAAAAAAGATAGGTTGCGACTTAACGCTGTTACCACGGATTGCAAATCCATGGTAACAGGAAGCGCATAAGCCAAATCCACAGATTAGTTGATGACACAGCAAAAAACAGAGAACCGATTATCACTCACAATTTAAAAAATAAGCCTTGAGGCTATTTTTAAATTTCCCAAGATTAATTATAAAGTTAACATTTTCGAATTCTAACCAATGACTCAATTTACAAGTATTGCCCTATCAATTCTTTTCTTCCTCTCCCTGAAACTCTTCTTCCTGAAAATCAGGAGCAAGTTCACCTTCCGGTTCTTTTATAGTCTGATTCAAATCCTTCAAACCAGTTAGCTGTGGCCCAGACAAGGCATTAACGTTGTAATCTCTTAAATCAGAAGTAATACTTAGAATGCAACGAATAGAATATCCACAGCCACCATCAGGCTTGTTCGCTTCTAGTGTATTTTTAGATTCACCCAAACTAACTGCTTTTCCAAAAGTTTCAATTTTCGATGCATCGCTGTAAACGAAATTAGAACCGGCATAGAAATCGTCATCTAATACAGTAAACCACCAATTTGCTTGTTCGCCGCCTCCTACAAAGGTTCCGTCTGCTAATCTAGCACCTCCTGGCAAAGCAGAAAATATTGTTGTATTTGTTCCATTTAAATTCGCTTTCCATCCCCATTTAGACTTTATTTCCTCTATTTTGGCTGAGGTAGATAGTTCTTCAAAATGCGCTCTGACAATTGTGCTATTTCCGGCACCATCTTTTCGATTTATTCCAACAGATGGGATTGACCAACCTACAGGAGCCAAACCTCTTCTATCCACAACAGCATACCAATTGTAAAGTGCCCCATACTTCACGTCATAGCGTCCATCAGTAAAATTCGTAAAAGCATTTGTTGAATCATTTAAATAAAAGCACATTGCCGGGCGTTTTTCTATGGCTGCTTTCTTCCACTCTTCATTAGATTGGGCTAACGGAATTGGATCACCATTTCTAAAATAACGAACAGCTAGGTTTTCAGTCATCCAACCGGTGTTGCCTATCTTAGCAGCTTGGAATGTGTAAATTGGATCTAAAACTTTCAGCTTGACTTTACATGTCATATTGTTTAACTTAAGATCGAAAATTGCAGTGCCTCCGCTTTGCGGAATACCTTGAACCTCAAATACAACAGAATTTGTATTTTCATCGCAAACGACTCCTGCAAAAGTAGCAACTAAACCCTTGACTCCATATGATTTAATACTTTGTCCGTTTAATACGAAACCTGATATTGATGTTACTTTCGAAAGCGCATTTGCTACTTTTTTCGTAAAACTCATTTTTATTTGCGTTTTGACATTTTTATCCTTAATTAATGCTTCATCTCTTCCACAATTATAAAAATCAGAAGAATTAGTCCATGCAGGGTTTGTACAATTGTTTACAAAACTAGTTCCAGATACATAATGGTAAGGGAAAAACGTTAAAATTTCAGCTGGTAATTTATTCTTATCAATCGATGGTTTAACATTAACTTGAATAGAAATTTCTTTATTACCAAAAACAAAATCAAACTTGGCAACTCCTGATTCAGAGGGTGTGCCAGAAAGTTTAAAATACAACAACCCATTTGTTAGAACATTTTTTGAAATATTAACAGGAAATTGTACAACGTTTGGAGTATTATTATTATTTTGATTGTGGCCAACAGCTTCCAATAACAATTTCATTCCAGTTACACCACTTGATTCTAAATTAATTTTATCAAGAGTTCCAACAGCTCCAAAATACGGTATTTTAAAATTCTTAATTTTACCATAGTACTCACCACCTCCATCAAATCCCCATTCAGTGTAATATGAATCCCCTTCCTTTGCAATATCTCGAATAAAATAGTTGAACTCGTAGGTTTTTCTATCGATAGAGTCAATGGTTAATCTTTCTATTACAGGTATTTTTAAAGTGCAATTTTTTCCACCTAGATTTATGTCAAATATGGCTTCTCCAGATGTCAATGGCGTTCCTTTTAAAGAGATTTTTAGAACGTCTGATGGATAATTTATCTTACTTGCCGGCATTCTTAACACCAATCCCTCAACACCTTTAGAAACTACACATAAGGAATCCATTTTCTGGCCTTTTATTGCGCCGAAATACTTTATGTGAAGAACTTTCCCTGCTGGAAAATCTACAGTAATTCCCTTTTCTAATGGACCAAACTGATAATCATCTCTTTTTCTTACTACCAAACTGTCTAATGTCAACTTTGAATCTACTACATTGACATCAACAAAAATATTTTTTCCTCCGATGCTTAGATTAAACCGAGCAACACCTATTTCATTTGGGTTGCCATTTAGACTAAAATGCATAATACCATTCGAGATATGTGTAAATTGAGACTTTAAATCTAGAGGGAAGTTTACATATGGTTTAGCCAATCCAACGGGACTTTTATCTCCAACTGCAGTAAGTTTTAATGTCAATACTTT
>CANHIS010000207.1 GCA_947460255.1 Bacteroidota bacterium | reverse complement strand
TGGTTGTGGTGGTAATGGTGGTGATTGTTGTTATTTCTCTAAATCATTAATAAATAATAATGGTAATAATGGTTGTATTATTATTTATGTTAATGATGAAAGTGATACAATAGAAAATTTTACTTCTGCAAAAATAACAATATCAGGAAAAAACAACAATATTTATCGTGTTCAAGATAATAGTAATTATGAATATGCTATATTTAGAAATAATGGAATATTCACAACTAATATAGATCTTACTTGTGATATTTTAGTTGTTGGTGGTGGTGGTTCTGGTAATCAAAGACATTCAGGAGGTGGTGGAGCTGGTGCTTTAATTTATTCTCAAGATAAGGAATTATCAGCAGGAACTTATACTATTGAAATTGGTGCTGGTGGTATTGCTCCAGAATTTGCTAATGCTGGAACTAGACCTAACGGTAGAAATGGTGAAGATAGTCAAATTTTATTAGATGGTAATGTTTTATATCTTGCTAAAGGTGGTGGTTATGGTTCAGGTAATAATACAAATAGTTCTGGTGGAGATGGTGGTTCTGGAGGTGGTAGCACAGGAATTGATAGAAGTCAACAAACAGTAGGTAATGCAGTAAATACAAATATTATTAATAGAGTACGAGGAGTTACTGGTGGTAATTCAGGTGGTAAGGGTGATGGGGGAGGACTTAATGAAGAAGAATGGTCTGGAGGAGGTGGAGGAGGTGCTGGTTCTGCTGGTTCTAGTTCATCATTAAACGATGGACAAAATACAAATGGAGGGAATGGTGGAAATGGTAAAGAAATAGATATAACAGGAATACCTACATATTATGCAGGAGGAGGTGGTGGTGGAATATCAGATTCAGGTAATGGAAACGCTGGTTCAGGAGGTTTAGGTGGTGGAGGTGCTGGTTCAAAAGGTATTTTAAAAGCAACATCAGGAACAGCAAATACTGGTGGTGGAGGAGGAGGTGGTGGTTATAGAAGAAGACCAGATGGAAATGGTTTAGGAGGAAATGGAGGTTCAGGTGTGGTAATCATAAGATTTCCTAAACAATCAACACATATAATAGAAGATGAAAATTTAACCAATTATAAAGATACAATAGCAATAAAACTTATTGATGAGTCATTTCGAATTGCTGATCTTCCAGGAGACATTGCAAAATCTGAAAATACTGCTTCAAGAAAAACATATTTTGATAATTCATTATCATTTGGAAGTCTTGCTGTTAATGCTGGTGTAGCTACTGACAGAGTAGATAATAATAATATGCATAATTTTATATATGATGTATTAGTTATAAGTAAAATATATGCTATAGCATATCGATTATTATATTATCATTATACTAAAACTTGTAATAGTGATATTACTATATTTGCTAATTCTATGAAAAATGCTAAAATTAGTTTTACATCAGGACTTACTGAAGATTATATGATGAGTAAAATAACTTATGATACAAATGACCCTAATACTTATATTATAAATTTTAATAATTTATTTAATCTTGGTAATTTAGATATTAGTAATCTTAAATCTAAAACAAATTATAAAAGTGAAAATAATATATATATTAAGAATGCTTCCGAAGTTAGTACTATTACTGGTTGTCCTAATATGGCTAAAGATGTATTTGATGCTTCAATAAATGATATTTGTGGTAATAATGAAATAGGTTATCATGTTCCTGTATATCATCAACAACCAGATGGTAGTGCATTTAATGGATTAAAATTATTTTATGATAATACTAGTCAATTCAGGAATTATCTTAATAAAATAGATGATAATACATCTATTCATGGAGATATTAATCGTTATGAACTAACTAATACAGGATCTGATAATGTAAGATTTATATTTAATAATGATAAAGGATTCTTAGATAAAATAGTACTAACTAATTTAAAAATTAAATTAGATGATTATATAGCTGCAGATCCTAATAATATAAATAAATATGAATATACACGAATATTATTATATATAGAAGCATTTGAACAAATTTTAAATTTAAATCCATATAGCACATTACTGGCAACTTTAAAATATAATATGTTTAAATATAATGCTATTATATTTAATGTAGCTATTCAATATCAATTATTTTACTATCAAAATAATAGAACAGTAATAGATTCTTCTCAATTTGTAGTTCCAAGTGGTGGAACTTTATCCACAGTTAAAGGTTATGCTACTAATTGTAAAACTGATATAACTAATTTTGAAAATACTTTAAATAATATAATTAGTTTAAATATTAATATACCGGATCAATCTGAAAAAACATTAAATACTATTGTTGAACTTCAAAAGCAAAAAAAAACAACAGATAATATATATATTGATAATCAAACTGTATTAAATGAAACTATAAATACATATAACAGTGAATTTCAAAATTATAATAAAATATTATATTATTATAAAATTATAATAATAATAGCATTATTTTTAGTATTAATAATATTTTTTATATTTACATTAAATAATATTGATAATAATACTAAAATAATTATATATGTTTGTATTATCTTTATTATTATTTGTATATTAGCATATTATAATAAATTTTCAATAAGTGAAAATTTTACAATTGCTCATAATAAAGATGAAGCAGATAGCTCAAAAATTTTTACAGATGGTGGTATTAATTATATAATAAATTATTATTCTTATAAAAAAAAATTAGGGGATTATCTTAATAAAATTACTAAATTTATAACAACCGGTTCAATTAATAATGATATATTACAACCTATTAAAGTATTTAATAATACTGTAGATACAGTTCGTAGAAATAAAGCTGAATATTATAAACTTAAGAAAATAAATCTAGATAATGCTATAGATTTACTAAAGAAATCAGCAAATAGTTATTATTATTTATCAATTTTCATAATATTAAGCACAATTATATTATTATTTACTTTAATATTATTATTATTAAATCCAAATATGTTAATGCAAATAATAAGTGTATCAGCAATATTTATGATTATACTTATTTATTATGTTTCATATTTAATAAATAAACCAACACGATTAGCTGAAACAAAGAATTATTGGGCTAATTTCAATCCTTCAAAAGATACATTAAAAGCATTATAAATTTATTTATAATGTAAATATAAAAATAATGAATACTACTATTTTTAATGAAAATTTAAATTCATTTGCCATAAAATTAATTAATAGTTCTTTTGATAATTATGATAATAATTATAATGATAATTATGATTTTACATCAATAAGTAATTATTTTGATAATAATGTTTTTTCTAAATTATGTGTAGAAATTGTAGGTACTGAAGAAACTCAAGAAACTCAAGAAACTGAAGATAATAATGATTTAAATAATTTTATATATGATGTATTAGTAATAAGTAAATTATATGCTATTATATATAATTTATATGTAAATAAAAATACAGATGATAAATCATTTGAAAATTTTATTAAGAATGTAAAAATTAAATTAATTACATCTTCTGAAAATCCTCTAATAACTTCTCAAATAATTTCTGAAAATATTGTTCAAATAGTTGATTTATTTAATATTAATAATTTAAAGTTAAATTCAAATATTACTAAAAATAATTACCATACATTATATAATATTAAAGATTTTACTGCAGATATTTATAAAAAAAATATTATAAATAATATTCCTATTCCATTATATCATAAATTTAATAAACAAGAAGATGAATTTACGCCATTTATAGGACTATCTAATTTTGTTATTGATAGTAATATAAATAAAATTACTGTTAC
>CANHIS010000206.1 GCA_947460255.1 Bacteroidota bacterium | reverse complement strand
CCTCGCGGCAACGCAGTTACTCTTGGTTACAGGGTGGTAACGATTCCCCTGATTGGGACTTCCACCCAATTATTCAATCGCCTTCACAGGCGCACTAGTGGATCTCCCGTAGAGATCCGGCTGTTTGGTAGTGGATCTCCCGTAGAGATCCGGCTGCTTGATTTTTAGCCCCGAGGGCGGCACTTCTCTGCCATTAGTGCGGAAGCCACCGGATACTGGCTCCAACACAACCATTCTATATTCTTGCGATGCGCAAGCATCTATACCAGATACTTCGCAATTCCATAACTGTCTCATTTAGCAAACACCTGCTAGGTCGCTAAAACTACCACTCACCCCAGTGTGCCGCCCTCCGGGCTTTTGGCGGTGTCACCTTCTTCATGACATCGCTTCGAAGATCCCCATAGGTACCACCCTTTCTCTCCTGAAAGCGGACAGGCTAGAAGCCAATAGTGTTCGGCACGGAATTTGCATTGCGAAATCTCTTCACTTTGGCACGATATTTGCGCCAGCGCAAGACATCCTATTGTCCTGCCATTTTTTCGTGCAACTATGTCCGACGAGCGTCCATCCGATAAAAAACCTAAGATCAAAGCCTCGGATCTTGAAGGCCTAAAGGACCTACGCGCTATTGCGAAACTCCTTGAACGACTCCACAAGGTGGGTACTGCCAGAGACAAAGCACAGAATCGTGATCGGCACATGGACCAGTATTGCTTGCTGGTTCTCATGTGGCTCTACAACCCGATTCTGAGCTCAATGCGTGGACTTCAGGAAGCCAGTAATCTCAAGGAGGTGCAGAAGCGACTTGGAGTCGGTCGAGCCTCACTTGGAAGCCTAAGCGAATCCGTTTCGGTCTTTGATCCCGAACCATTAGCTGCCCTGGCCGAGGAGCTAGGCCAAAAGCTTCCCGATAGAACTCCTGTTAACTTTTCGGCTATCGATAAGCGCATCACCGCAGTCGACGGGTCGGTCTTTAAGGTGCTTTCGCAAATCGCAAAACTTGCATGGATTCCCATTGGAGATGGAAAGCACCGCTGTGGGTATCGGCTACATACGCAGTTTGAGGTGTTCCGTCACACCCCGAGCCGCATCGATCTGACCCCAGCGAATCCTAAAGGCCCCTCCGATGAGCGCGTTGTCCTTGAGAAAACACTCGAATCAGAACGTTGTTACCTCTTGGATCGCGGTTACGAAAAATACGCTTTGTGGAATGCGATCCATGCAAAGGAAAGCCAATATATTTGTCGCATTCGAGACAACCCTACCTTCGAGGTCCTGGAGAATCGCCCGTTAAGCGAGCAAGCCGCCAAGGAAAACATCCTTTGCGACCAGATCGTCCGGTTTGGGGGTGAACAAACCAACCAACCGCCCAACCACACAACCAGAGTGGTCATGGTTAAGATCAACCCTCTGGATAGTCGCAAACGCAAGGATGCGATTTCGGCTCCTAGTAGTGATGGCATTCTTCGGATCGTAACAAATAACTTAGACATCCCAGCAGAGATCGTCGCAACTTTGTACTTGCTCCGATGGACGATCGAGCTTTACTTCCGAATGATCAAGCAACTCCTAGGATGCCGCCATCTTCTTAGTCATAAGCCCAATGGCGTCACGATCCAGATTTACCTTGCGATCATCGCTTGCATCATGATCATGAGCATCACAGGCAAGAGCCCTACGAAGCGCACCTTCGAGATGATCAGTTTTTACTTGGCAGGCTGGGCCACACGAGAAGAGCTTGAGGAGCACATCAAAAAGCTCCCCGACCAGGCAGCATAGGGATACTGCGCGCCGAGGTAACGGATTAGGGCATTGTGCGTGCCTCCAGCAATCACTGCGAGCCGTTTTCGTAGTGCACTAGCACATCGAGCATCACCGGCTTGGCTACATACCAAATTCTTGATGCAAATTCAGCTGGCAAACATGCAGCCAATCTCGCGTTCGAAGACAATGCAAAAACAGTGCCGAACACTATTGGCTAGAAGCCTATCCCACGTTCCCGATGGTGGGTTGCGAGGCAAAGCCCGCTTTGCCCACCCTACGGCAAGATTCACTTCCGGCGAGAACTTACCCAAAAAGAAACGCGTCGCCAATGGCGACGCGTGTAGAAGAATCACAAGGGTAAGAGAGCCTAAGAAAAAAGCGTTACTTCTTCCGCCGCCTCTTGGCCACAAGCCCACCCAGACCAAACAGCGTACCGATCACCATCATGCTTGGCTCAGGTACTACGGCGTCTGAATTGTAACTTGCGACACGAAAACCGATTTCGTTGTCCTCGCTGGTAGGGGCCAAGCTGCGGCGAGACGACGACGACAGGTCGCTGAAGCCCTGGATCCAGGAGCCGCCGCGGAACCCCCGAGAATTTGAACCGCTACCATTATTCAGGAGGAAGGAAGTCTCTTCCCATTCGAAGACGTTGCCACCTAGGCCCATCACGCCATACGGACTCAACCCACCGGCGTTTTTCACATCCGCAGGGCCTTGGGCAGCGGTTCGTCCGTAAACTGCCGAACCTACGGCCGTTCCACCCCCAGTTATCGTTGGAGCACTATCGCTACCAGTTGCGTAATTCCAATACTTATCGGATCCTGTTGTCTTATTCGGATCGTAATACGCTGCCTTGTACCACTCGTTGGAGCTCGGCAAAAAGAAATTCGCTCGCTTACTGCGATAAGGGTTTGATGCGTCGTAATCAAGCGTGTCAGCCTCAGTCCATGGGGTGAGGTTAGTGGTTATCGTGCTATTTGCGTAGTTATACGCTGGAGCGAACCCCTTCTGGGTATTAAGCCAGTTGACGAACCGCGCCGCTTCGTTCCATGTAATACCGGTGGCAGGCCTATTAGCTCCATTACCGCCATTGGTCGTCATGTCTTCCAGAGAAATCCCCACGACGCCAGAGTTAGCGTTGTACGCGGTGACCATAGCCCGACTGACCTCGAACGTGTTAATGTCGTAGGTGCGACCCACGGACCCTCCGGGATTCGGGGCACCGGTGTTATCGTGAGCATTGCCGGGATTGCCAATGGGGACAAACTCCATTTGGAAGCTTTGGCCAGTACCAGATCCGCCGAAGGTGACAACGCCGGCATGGCTCGGGGGGGCCAGACTGGCCACAGTCGCCAAAGCACCCGCTGCAACATTCAAAACACTCATGCGGGTTGACCGCCAACTCAAGAATCCAACTAGTCTCATCTCAAAACCTCCCAAAAGATACAAACAGGGTAAAGCTATTCTTGCAAATGCTTCGGTTCTCTGTGAGGGCGTGCCGAGGCGGAGGATGATACCCCCCCCCCCCCCTGCACGAACAATGCGTAGAAACCCTCAAAAACGGAACAATTTTCAGAGTAGCACGACTTGTTTGTTGTCCCCGAGGGCATTAGCAGGTGGCTCGTCACATCGCGATACCCAAGCTTCGAAAACGACCCGAGCCCGCTGCAAAACAGCCCTGTTTCCCGGATGGAAACGAAGACTTGGGGGTACGAGAGAATCGAGAAGAACCCACGGAGGTAATCACCGTAATCGCCGCAGCACGGATAGAACACAACCATTTTATATTCTTGGGATGCGCTAGCATCTATACCAGATACTTCGCAATTCCATACCTGTCTTATTTAGCAAACACATGCTAGGTCGGTAAAACTACCACTGACCCCAGTGTGTCGCCCTCCGGGCTTTTGGCGGTGTCACCTTCTTCATGACATCGCTTCGAAGATCCACACAGGTACCACCCTTTCTCTCCTGAAGGCAGACAGGCTGGAAGCCT
>CANHIS010000205.1 GCA_947460255.1 Bacteroidota bacterium | reverse complement strand
CGGGAACAGATTCCAATCATTGCCGAAATACTCAAAGCCAGTAACGATGAATTAATGACATTATGGTTAGCCGACCAAATTTATGCAGTGGTAAAAGATGAGAAGCTGGCAAATGAAGCGATGCAGGTAGCGGAGAAAAATATAAATAGAAAAAACTGGAAGTAATGACAGCAGACCAATTGAAAGAATTAGAAAATACCCTCTGGCAGGCAGCAGACAAGCTTCGTGTGGACAGCGGTTTGAAAGCCAGCGAATATGCAACCCCTATTTTGGGTTTAATATTCCTGCGGTTTGCCTCTATCCGATATAACCGGATCAAGCCTGAAATTGAAGTGGTGTTAAAAGCCCAGAAAGGCAGCCGTATGCAGCAAAGCGAAGCAGAAATTGCGATTGCCAAATGTGGATTCTATTTGCCCAAAGAAGCTCAATACGATTACTTACTTGCTTTGCCCGAAGAGGAAGATATAGCCAAGGCCATCAAACATGCAATGGAGGAAATCGAGAAGTATAAACCTGAATTACTCGACAGCCTCCCCAAAGATGAATACTTTAAATTGTATTCGCCTGATGATAGAACATTACCAAAATCGTTATTGAAAATATTTGCGAACATTCCCGAAGATGCAACTGGTGATGTGTTTGGTAAAGTGTATGAATACTTCCTGAGTGAGTTTGCATTGGCAGAAGGACAAGGTGGTGGAGAGTTCTTTACCCCAACTTCGGTGGTGAAGCTGATGGTAGAGGTAATTGAACCTTATAAAGGAACCATCTTCGACCCGGCTTGTGGCAGTGCTGGTATGTTTGTGCAAAGCTCTTATTTCGTAGATAGAAGAAGAGAAGAATTGCATGATACCGATACTAAAGACTTGATGGTGTATGGTGCAGAACGAACACCGGAAACGGTGAAACTGGCCCGGATGAACATTGCGGTAAATGGTTTACGTGGCGAAATAAAACCTGCCAATAGCTATTATGAAGATCCCTATAACAGCTATCAAAAATTTGATTATGTGATGGCCAATCCTCCCTTCAATGTGGATGATGTAAACCTGGACAGAGTAAAGAACCAAACCCGTTTTAACGAATACGGCATACCGCAAAACAAAACCAAAAGTGCCGCCAAAAAGGGTAAGGAGAAAGATGTAAATACTGTTCCCAATGCGAATTACCTATGGATAAATCTATTTGCTACTTCACTGAAACCTACAGGTAGAGCAGCTTTGGTAATGGCCAATAGTGCCAGCGATGCCCGTAACAGCGAAGCTGACATCAGAAAGAACCTGGTTAAAAGCGGTGTGATAGATGGGATGCTTACGCTGCCTAAGAATATGTTTTACACCGTAACACTGCCAGCCACACTTTGGTTTTTTGATAAAAGAAATGCAGGCACAGAGCATAAAATATTGTTTGTAGATGCCCGTAATATTTTCAGGCAGGTTACCCGTGCCTTGCGTGAATTTACCGAAGAGCATATTCAAAACATTGCCACCATTTTCCGTTTGTTTCGTGGCGAAACAGAACGACTCACTGCTTTATTGAATAAGTACAAAGTCCAGGCTGATGATTATGCCAACCAAGCAGCAGCTCAATTAAAAGTAGTGGACCAACTCAAAAAAGAAAAGCCCGAAAATACAACGGATAGCAAGGCTGAAGAAAGAGATGGTAAGCGTTGGGAAAAACAAGTGGAGGAAGCCGAAAAGCAATACAAAGCTTTGCACGATAAGCAACTTTATTTTGAAGCACAAATACAATGGCTGAACGAACGATTCCCCAATGGCATGTATGAAGATGTAACCGGCTTATGCAAGGCCGCAACTTTTGCTGAAATAGAAGAACAGGATTGGAGCCTAAACCCCGGCCGCTATGTGGGTGTGGTGATTGAAGAAGATGGTTTGACTGAGGAAGAGTTTATGACTGAGATGAAGGAAAGGCATTCTTCTTTGGAAAAACTTAATTCAAATGCTGTCTCTTTGGAAAAACTAATAGAAGTTAACATCAAATCAATAATTCAATAATGAGTACGCTTCAAGAATATAGAATTAGTGAAATTGCTGAGGTAATTGGAGGAGGAACACCTGACACTAAAGATGAATCGCTTTGGAATGGCGACATAGCGTGGATTACACCAGCTGATTTATCAAGGAACAAGGAAAAATATTTTAGAATTGGAGAACGAAGTATAACTCAAAAAGGCTTAAAAGAATCCTCTACAAGACTATTGCCTAAAGGTACTGTCTTGCTTTCTTCACGAGCACCAATTGGATATTTAGCAATTGCAGCAAATTCAATATGTACAAATCAAGGTTTTAAGTCTCTAGTTTGCTATACCGATATTGTATCTAATGAATATTTGTATTACTACCTTTTGTTGCAACGTGATTATTTAGAAACAATATCAAGCGGTGCTACCTTTCCTGAATTGTCGGGTGGGACTTTAAAGAAATTAAAAATTCTCCTTCCACCACTCCCTACCCAACAACGTATCGCCTCCATCCTCTCTGCATATGATGATTTAATAGAAGTAAACTACCAACGCATTAAGCTTTTAGAAGAAACTGCCCGTGAGTTATACAAGGAATGGTTTGTAAGGATGCGGTTTCCAGGGTATAAGAAGGCGAAGTTTGTGAAGGGAGTGCCGGAGGGTTGGGAAGTTGTTAGATTGGATAATGTACTAAGTTTCAAAACAGGTAAGTTAAATTCAAATGCTTCTACATTAGATGGCCAATATCCCTTTTTTACTTGTTCAAATGCAGATTTTAAAACAGATACTTATTCATTTGATACAGAAGCTGTGTTATTAGCAGGTAATAATGCTGCAGGTATTTATCCTTTAAAATATTATAAAGGAAAATTTGATGCTTATCAAAGAACCTATATTATCAAACCAAAATCTGATGACATATCTCATAAATATGTTTACTACTACTTTTTAGAAAGGCTGGAATTTCTTCAAACCATTTCAATTGGTGCTGCAACACAGTTTTTGACAACACAAATGCTTAAAAAGTTATTGATGTTTTTGCCCCATAAAAATTTGATGCTGCGTTTTTCTATAATCGTTGATCCAATTTTCGAGCAAGTTCAAATATTAAACCAACAAAACACCCAACTCCGCCAAATCAGAGACAGACTATTGCCGAGGTTGATTAGTGGGAAGTTGGAGGTGAAGGAAAAACAAAAGTTAATTCAAGATGTCAAAAGTTAACCTCATTGAATATGTTCATCCTAAAATGGATTTGCTGTTTGTTGCCTTAAATGCACCAGAGGTTTCAAATACGAATGCACATTGGTTTAGTTACAATTTAAGTTTTTGGAATTTGCTTTTCAGAGCAGGCGTAATTACGCAAACTATTTCAGATCCAAAAGAAGGTGATGTTATCGTATTTGGAAGTAACGTAATCAACCATAAAAACTGGTCTATTGGTGTTACCGATTTAAACCGTGAAGTTGTTGCTACCAAAAGCACTCAGGTAACAACAGATAGTACTCAAGTAAAAAGAATACTATCAATTATTGAAACCAAAGCGGTAAAACGAATTTGTTTGATGCATTCAATGGTGGCAGATGAGTTTGAGAGAAATGGAATTATTGTCAGAAATAATAAGCAGGGTGTAAATGCATTTGGAATTGTTGGAAAGTATAAATCAACAGTAATTTATGAAGTGCCGTTTCATAGCGGCAACTCTATTCCTAATAAAGAAATTTATTATTCAAAACTAGTTAGCTAATGGCAAGCATAGGCTGGATTTGGTTTTCAGAAAACGACAGAAACCGGGTAGGCTCGGTTTTAGACCTGCTG
>CANHIS010000204.1 GCA_947460255.1 Bacteroidota bacterium | reverse complement strand
TAATGCCGATAGTTTGCAATTTCGCTTTTAGTGAGCTTCAATTGCATCGAATTGTTGCAATGATTGAGTCGGAAAATATTGCTTCTAGAAAAACTGTTGAGCAATTTGGTTTTAATTACGAAGGAACCATGAAGGAATGTGAATTTAAAGATGGGCGTTGGATTGACTTGGAGATTTTTGCATACATCAAAACTGATTTTTAATTCACATCATAAAAACACTTCATTCTGTTTAAATTGAATTTGATCATTCATGGAAAATCCCAAAAGAAAACAACAAGCACGAACTCTTCGTTCATTCAGGAAGATTCATAGAACGACTGGTGCTTTGCTATTCGTTTTCTTCTTTTTAGTATCTATTAGTGGATTGTTACTTGGTTGGAAGAAGAACAGTGGCGGACTTATTCTCCCTAAAACGGTTCAAGGCACATCAAGTAATTTAAGTGATTCGTTATCAGTTGATAGTTTAAGTAAAAATGCCTTCAACTATTTGCATGATTCGGTCTCTTCTAATTTATCTGCAGACATTGAGCGAATTGATCTTCGCCCTGATAAAGGCATTGTGAAATTTGTTTTTCAAAACCATTTCTGGGGTTTGCAATTGGATGGTGCTACAGGAAAACTTCTACAAATTGAGAGGCGCAATTCCGATATCATTGAAGGAGTTCATGACGGATCTATTTTAGATCGTTTTTTTAATACAGGAAATACGATAAAATTAATTTACACTTCTATTATGGGAATAGCTTTGCTTTTGTTTACCATCAACGGTTTTTGGCTATGGTATGGTCCTAAGCGTATGCGAAAATCGTAGTTTATTTCTTTGCTTAATACCAATCATTTTCAAAAAAAAATAGTAATAATTTATGTTGCTTCAAGTTCATCCCAAATTACCCATGCGCAATAAATTAATTACCAGAGATTTTTGTTTAAATAAACTGGGCTTTAACGATATTTCAGCACAAGATTTTGAGGGATATTTAATTTTGAAGAAAGACCAAATTGAAATTCATTTTTTCGAACATAAAACCTTAAATGTTCTTGAAAATTATGGTCAAGTTTATTTACGGGTGAGCAATATCGATGATGTTTATTTCCAATTTGTGAATTCGGGTGTTCCAATTCATCCCAATGGAAAATTGGAATTAAAACCTTGGATGCAAAAAGAATTTTCAATTTTAGATCCAGATCATAATCTGCTCACATTTGGAGAGGCAGTTTCGTAGATTAAAGCAATTGTATATTTTGGTTTAACTGTAAGTTAGTGTATTAAATGCTACTAAAAAAATTGCACTTATTCCTTGAGTTAAGATAAACAATAAAGTTCGATCTGTTTCATAATTTATCTAGTTTAATTGGGTTAAATTTCTATGATATTTATAAATCTTAACGTATCATCGTCCATGAATCACCATTGTAGTTTACTGTTAACGATGAGCCGTCGCATTCAAAGGTAAATGATGAATTAGGCGGACTATTTGGAGCGAGTGGATCATAGCCTGTGCAGTAAACGACAGGTTGTTGTGCATCAAAATCAAGGTAACATGTCGATCCGGAAACGTTGTAGGTAAACGTAAAAATTAACGGCCCACAAATTCCATTGCAATCAGGGTTTGAAGAACTACCGGTTCCGTCTGCATTAAAATTCCAAATTACCCCTCGCGGATCTCCGCAAGCATCACTGTACCAAGATCCACTAAAGCAACCGCCATCACCACCATTTTCTCCAAGCTTTTCGCTTAGTTTTTCAAAATCATCCATGCATGTTTTTTTGCATCCGCTGATTAGAACAACCAAAAGAAATATACCAACAAAACTGTATTTTAACTTATTCATAAATCATTCTTTAAAAAACATTAGAATCCAATTGAAACTCCCAAACTTCCAATATAGCAGCCCGAAATATCTATAAATTGATCAAAACCCAATCCCAATACCATAGCCGGATACCCTTCGGGAGTGCGTCCAATCTTTTTCTGAATTTGTTCTCCAAAATGAAAGCCTACATCCCAAAAACTTGCGGAAATATCGCTCGATAAGCTTTTACCATAGTTATAGTTTAAGAAGAAACCGCCTTGAAAAAACAAATCAAATGATTTTAGTTTTATTGCGGTGTATTGATTAAATATCAAATAGGATTTCCACATTTTTAATGAAGTGGCGTTCTCGGTGCTATTGTATTCAATACCCGGCATGTATCCAAAATCAACTTTAATGCCGCCATCTGATAACCATTTTTTGCGATTATAGATATTCTTTAATTTACTTTTTTGATACCCAATTTGGATGTTCCAATGATTTGATGGACTCATTGCCATTGAGTAAGGATTAAAACGAAACCTACCAACAGATAAATTAAAGAGCGTGGGTTTAGGAATAAATGTACCTGAGGAATCTTGCCGAGAATTCACAGAGTCTTTCTTAAGCACTATTTCTTTTTGAAGCTTTTCAGTAAAATCTGTGAATGAAAAATCAGATTTACTTTGATTATTGGGTGTAGGTTTATTATCAGAAACAGTTACAGAAGCAGAAGTTCCTGAATAGGTCACCTTAAAGCTATATTTGGTGGTTGCCACACCATCAGTTGAATTCCATAAATAAACATGATAAGCACCTTTGGCCAAATGATCGGCCTTAATCACATTGTTTTGCACCGTAATTTCTTCTTCGGCTTTAATGTATTTAAAACCTTCTGTTTCTAAGTCTGAATACGTGCGTAAATAAAATGAACGATCGGTAAATGAATACGTAACCTCTTTAGGATTCATTTTAAAATCAATTCGACTTGCATTTTTCTTGTAGCGAAAAACATTGCCTTCCGACTTCTCGAATTGAAATCCTTTTTTAATCAATGAATCTTCGAATTGAATAGCATTTAAGCTTAATAGTTGATTTAATTCTTTCACCGACTTAAACTCCTGGGCACTACAAAAATGAGATTCAAAAATAAATATTATCAGTAGTAACGTAACTATTTTTTTCATTTCGACAATTTAGGATTTTTGAAGGTATTTAACTCTTTAAAAAGTAGCAGCTAAGCACATATTTTTATCAATGATATTTAGTTCTCAATTAAAATAATTTGGTGTTGAATCCCACCATTATCTTGCCGCACAATTAGCGTATATAATCCTGAAGAACATTGCCCAAGGCTTATTGAATTTTCTGTGCTTTTTGTTTTTTGGGACGCCACAACTATACCAAGTGCCGAAACAACTTCAATAGTGCACTCCGGGGGCAAATTTCTTAATTGAATCGTGCCATTACTCGGATTAGGAAAAACCTTAAATTCATTGTCAGCAACATCATCAGCACTTAGAAAATTACCGCACGTGTATATGCTGTTATCAAAAGCATTTGGAGGTAATGCAGAGAAATATACATTGCCATTAAACGTATCAAATTTAATTGGAGTACTGCCTTCTGAACCAGGAATTATATCGGCAACAAGAACTGTTCCTGCTGTTGTTCCATCGGAAGCCCAAAGCTCATTTCCATTCAAACTATTATTGGCTAAAAAATAAATAAATCCGTCTAAAATATCTGATGCATATAAATTATTGGCACTGCTTGCTTGGCCACTATAAATATCCTTGACTAAATTAGTCCCAGCTGCACTACCGTCACTGATCCAGAGCTCATATCCTGAAATTCCATCGTTGGCATAAAACAGGATGCCGGAACCTAAGCCTTTAATATTAAAATTAGAAGATATTGAACCTGAATTACCAGGGCGTATGTCTTTTATCATAAAAGTACCATCAGGCGTTCCATCGCTTTTCCAGAGTTCTTCTCCATAAAGTGTATTTCCGTTAATGGCT
>CANHIS010000203.1 GCA_947460255.1 Bacteroidota bacterium | reverse complement strand
TCCAAGATTGTGGTATTGACATTGTTCACAGCATTCTCAACACCTTTTCCAAGATAGTGCGTTTTATCACCATCACGAAGTTCTACTGCTTCGTGGGTTCCTGTTGATGCCCCTGATGGCACTGCGGCCCTTCCCATTGCACCGCCCTCGGTATAAACATCTACTTCAACGGTAGGATTGCCTCGAGAGTCAAGAATTTGACGGGCGTGTATATGCGCTATTGAACTCATGCTATGTTTATTTTGGGATGGATTACGCCATCAATGTTATAAAATCATCAAACAAATACCGCGAATCGTGCGGACCAGGAGCCGACTCGGGATGGTATTGCACAGAGAATGCTGGTCGGTTCTTATGCTTTATTCCTGCGATGGTCTGATCGTTTAAATGAATATGTGTTACCTCTACCTCCATTTGCGCATCAACATCTTCTTTTCGAACGGCAAAACCATGGTTCTGGGATGTTATTTCACCCCTGCCCGTTAAAAGATTCTTTATCGGATGATTAATACCACGATGACCGTTGTGCATTTTGTAGGTTTGAATTCCACATGCCTCGGCTAAAATCTGATGCCCAAGACATATACCAAATAAAGGCAGATTATTATCTAAAATGGTCTTTACGGTTTCTATGGCATAGGTTACTGCAGAAGGATCGCCTGGTCCATTCGAAATCATAAAACCATCTGGCTCGAAGGCCATCATCTCATCAAAAGAAGATTTTGCCGGAAAAATCTTTACGAAACAACCACGCTCTGTAAGGCACCTAACAATGTTTTGCTTCAATCCTAAATCAAGAAGTGCTACGCGATATCTTGCATTGGGATCGCCTTCTTCATATGCAATTGGTGTCGAAACCGCAGAAGATAGTTCGAGCCCTTGCATTGAAGGGGTGTTGTTAAGGATGTTTTTTAAGGCAACGATATCTTCGGTTTCAGTCGAAATAACTGCATTCATAGCGCCGCGATTTCGAATGTGCTTAACCAATTTTCGTGTATCGACTTCACAAATGGCCGGAACGTTGTTACTTTTGAAATATTCAGCGAGCGAAACTTCTGCTTTGTTTCGCGAATAAACAGATGAAAAATCTCGACAAACAAGTCCAGAGATTTTTATCCCATTCGACTCAGTATCCTCTTGTAATACCCCATAATTCCCGATATGGACGTGGGTCGTAACAACGATTTGCCCAAAATAAGATGGGTCGGTAAAAATTTCCTGATAGCCAGTCATACCGGTATTGAAACACAGTTCACCGGTAGCAGTACCGTCTATACCAGCCGATTTACCTCTAAAAAGAGTGCCGTCTTCCAGCAATAAAACAGCATTTTTTGAATCCGAATAACGCATGGTAAATGAATGTGCGAATATCAAAAAAAAAAGGATAGAACATTGTCCTATCCTTTATTCTTCTTAAGAAATAATTCCTTATTCTTCTGTTGGAGATACTGCTTCACCTGTAGATTCAGCGCTTGCATCGTCACTAGATTCAGACGCAGTCTCGATGGTCGAGTCGGCAACAACTTTCTTAGCAGTTCCACGACCACGACGTGTCTTTTTCTCAGAAGAAACAGCTTTAACCTCCTTCACCAAATGTTCATTGAAGTCAACAAGCTCTATCATTGCCATAGAAGCATTATCACCTAAACGGTTGGGAAGTTTAATGATGCGGCAGTATCCACCTGGTCTGTCAGAAATTTTAACAGACACTTCACGAAATAACTCTGTAACAGCATGCTTGTCTTTAAGATAAGCAAACACCGTACGACGACTGTGCGTAGTGTCTTCTTTAGACTTGGTAATCAACGGCTCTACATAGGTACGCAAAGCCTTAGCTTTCGCAAGGGTTGTATTGATTCGTTTATGAAGAATCAGAGAACTTGCCATATTCGCCATAAGTGCCTTACGGTGCGGCGCAGTTCTGCCTAAATGATTTATTTTTTTTCCGTGTCTCATGATTCGGTTATTTTTCTCGGTTGCCCGAAATTCATTTAATCTTTATCCAATTTGAATTTTGCCAAATTCATTCCGAAAGTAAGGCCTTTACCAAGCACTAACTCATCAAGCTCAGTTAGTGATTTCTTGCCAAAATTACGGAATTTTAACAGGTCGTTTTTATTGAAAGAAACTAGATCAGCAAGTGTTTCAACATCGGCCGCCTTTAAGCAATTGAGTGCACGAACAGATAAGTCCATATCAACAAGGCGTGTTTTCAACAATTGACGCATATGTAAATCTTCAGGTGGAATGCCAATTGGTTTGGCATCGCCTTCGTCGATCGTCATTTTCTCGTCGCTAAACAACGCGAAATGCTGAATCAAAATTTTTGCTGCTTCCTTCAAAGCTTCTTTCGGAGCAATTGATCCATCGCCAGAAATCTCAATCAATAGTTTTTCATAATCCGTTTTTTGCTCTACACGATAATTTTCTACCGAGTATTTTACGTTACGAATAGGTGTATGAACTGAATCGATTGCAATCAAACCCATCTGAGGATTCTCAACCTTATTCTCCTCAGCAGGAACATAACCACGACCTTTTTCAATTGTCAATTCAATTTTCAAGGAAACAGATGGATCCATGTTGCAAATCACGAAATCATGATTCAACACCTGGAAGTTTGAAGTAAACTTTCCAATATCACCTGCAGAGAAATGATTTTGCCCACTTACTGTTACAACTACTTTTTCGTTTTCACTCGAATCGATCTGACGTTTGAAACGAACTTGTTTCAAATTCAAAATGATTTCGGTAACATCTTCAACAACGCCTTTTATAGTAGAAAACTCGTGCTCAACTCCTTCAATTTTAATCGAAGTAATTGCAAAACCCTCAAGCGAGGAAAGGAGAATGCGACGTAATGCATTTCCAACTGTAATACCGTAACCTGGTTCGAGGGGTCTGAATTCAAACTGACCGAAAAATTCGGTAGAGGTGGGATTCATAACCACTTTATCGGGTTTTTGAAAAGCCAGTATTGCCATAGTTTGTGTTTTAAAATTAGGTAAAAAAATCCCAGATTACTTAGAGTACAACTCGACGATCAATTGCTCGCGAATATTCTCAGGAATTTGCTCGCGCTCGGGATAATTCAAGAATGTTCCGGATAAATTACTTGCGTTGAACTCAATCCAAGGGAATCGAGAGGCATTGCCAGCTACAGAACCAGAAATCACTTCCAAAGATTTTGATTTTTCACGAACGGCAATAACGTCGCCAGCCTTGAGTGTATATGAAGGAATATTTACAACATTTCCATTAACTGTAATGTGACGATGCGAAACCAATTGGCGAGCTGAAGCACGTGATGGAGCGATGCCCATCCGGTAAACAACATTATCGAGTCGAGCCTCAATAAACTTCAAGAGATTCTCACCTGTAATGCCTTTAGAACGAGAGGCGCGGTCAAAGATTTTTGCAAATTGCTTTTCCAAAATACCATAAGTATACTTAGCCTTCTGCTTCTCAAGAAGCTGTACGGCGTACTCAGACATTTTAGCGCGTTTCTTAGACTGGCCATGTTGACCTGGAGGATAATTCTTTTTGGTAAGAACTTTATCCGGGCCGAAAATAGCTTCACGGAATTTTCGTGCAATTTTGGATTTGGGACCTGTATATCTAGCCATGATTTTTTTCTTTAAGGGATTATACGCGACGACGCTTTGGTGGACGACATCCGTTGTGGGGCACTGGCGTTACATCAACAATTTCAGAAACTTCAATTCCTGCATTGTGAATCGTACGAATGGCAGACTCACGTCCACCACCTGGACCTTTAACGAATACTTTAACTTTACGAAGACCAAGATCGTAGGCTACCTTGGAGCAATCTCCTGCGGCCAATTGTGCCGCATAAGGTGTGTTTTTCTTGGACCCGCGGAATCCCATCTTCCCTGCAGAAGACCATGAAATCACTTGACCAGTGATGTTGGTAAGTGAAAT
>CANHIS010000202.1 GCA_947460255.1 Bacteroidota bacterium | reverse complement strand
CTCTCGAAGGCGGCGCAATTGGCGAAGTCATCGAATCCCAGGCGAGCGAGTTCAAGCCAGGCGACGTGGTCGTGTCACGCTACGGCTGGCGGGAAGCGTTCGTCGCTGCGCCGAAAGAACTGCGCGCGGTCGACAAGACGGTCCAGCCACTCTCCGTCTATCTCGGCACCCTTGGCATGACCGGCATGACGGCCTGGGCGGGCTTGAAACTCGTGGATGTGAAAGCGGGCGACGTCATTTTCATTTCCGGCGCCGCCGGTGCCGTCGGCAATGTGGCCGGCCAACTGGCAATGCTGCGCGGCTGCCGTGTCATTGGCTCCGCAGGTTCCGCGGAGAAAGTGCAGAGCCTGCTGGACGAATGCGCATTCGACGCCGCCTTCAACTACAAGACCGGTCCGACGCTCGAACAACTGAACCGCGCCGCACCCGACGGAATTGATGTCTACTTCGACAATGTCGGCGGCGAGCCGCTCGAAGCCGCGCTCTCCTCGCTGCGCGTGCACGGCCGGATCATCGCCTGCGGTGGCATCTCCTCCTACAATGAAGACTCGCCAAAACCAGGCCCCGCCAATCTTTTCAATATCACCACCAAGCGGCTCACGATGAAGGGACTGATCGTGGGCGACTGGCTCGATCGTCAGAGCGAATTCGACGAGGAGGTGGGCGGCTACTTCCGCGCCGGAAAACTCAGGAACAAGGAAACGGTGATCGAAGGAATCGACCACGCCGTGGACGCCTTCCTCGGGCTCTTCTCCGGAAAAAACTCAGGGAAGATGATCGTGAAGCTCGCGTGACCTTGCCCGACTAGCGCCTGAAAACGAAAACAAGTCCATGCCCTACCAAAGTACCAATCCCGCCACCGGAGAGGTCCTGAAGACCTTCAAGGAGCTAACCGAGCCGCAGCTTGAGAATGCCCTCAAAACCGCTGCTGCTTGCTTCGAGAGCTGGCGGTCCACGTCGTTCACCCAGCGCGCGGCCGTGGCCGCAGCAGCCGCTGACCTTCTGCGCCAGCGGGTCGACGAATTCGCCCGCCCGATGACGCTCGAGATGGGCAAACGCATCGAAGAAGCCCGCGGCGAGGTGGCGATCAGCGCGGACATCATCGACTACTACGCTCAAAACGCCGAACGCTTCCTCGCACCGCAAGAACTTCAACCAAAGTCGGGTCAGGCAGTGATTGAAAGCACTCCCCTCGGCGTGCTCTTCGGCGTCCAGCCGTGGAACTTTCCCTACTACCAACTCGCGCGGTTTGCCGCGCCCAATCTGATGGCAGGCAACGTCGTCATGGTGAAACACGCGAGCTGCGTCCCTCAATGCGCCCTCGCTTTTGAGCAGCTGTGGCGGGAGGCCGGCGCTCCCGTGGGTGCCTACACAAATCTTTTCGTCTCCCACGACCAGGTGAACGAAGTCATCGACGACCCGCGCATCCAAGGCGTGGCGCTGACCGGTGGCATGGATGCTGCGCGGGGAGTCGCTGCGCGTGCCGGACAGAATGTCAAGAAGTCCACGATGGAACTGGGCGGCAACGACGCCTTCATCGTCCTCGACGACGCGGACCCAGACAAGGCGGTCAAGTGGGCCGTCTGGGCCAAGATGAACAATATGGGCCAGTGCTGCGTCGCCGCGAAACGCTTCATTGTGGTCGGAGAACTCTACGACCATTTTCTCGCCCGGTTTCAAGCTTCACTAGCAGCGTTCACGCCGGGTGACCCGATGGACCCAGCGACCACACTCGCCCCGCTGTCCACAGAATCCGCCTTGGTCACCTTGCTCAGCCAGGTAGAGCGCGCCGTGGCCAAGGGCGCGACCGTGGCGCTCGGAGGCAAGCGCATCGATGGTCCGGGCTCATACATGCAGCCTACCATTCTCACGGACATCACACCCTCGAATCCCGCCTACCGCGAGGAGTTCTTCGGACCCGTCGCGCTTTTCTTCCGCGTGAAGAATGAGGACGAAGCCGTGGCCCTAGCCAACGACTCTGACTTCGGTCTGGGCGGCTCCGTTTTTACCGAGGACGTCGCGCGCGGTCAGCGCGTGGCCAGCCGACTCGACACCGGCATGGTCTTCATCAATCACCCAACATGGACCGCTGCCGACCTTCCGTTCGGTGGCATCAGGAATTCCGGCTACGGACGCGAACTCTCCAGCGCGGGCATCCACGAGTTCGTGAACAAAAAGCTGGTGCGCGTCTCCTCGCTCGATGCGGCGCCGTGACAACTCACTCCGCGATCCATTTTACCCAGACCTGACATGAAAGACTCACCTTTGAAAACCACCACTAAAAAAAGTAAACCGGTGGCTGGCGAAACGCCCGTTTGGTTCATCACCGGCTGCTCGACCGGCTTCGGGCGCGAGCTCGCCAAGCAGGTGCTCGAACTCGGCTATCGCGTCGTGGTGACCGCCCGCAATCCCGCCGAGGTGAAGGATCTGGCCTCGCTGGGAGAAGCGTTGGTGCTCAAACTCGACGTCACTAGCCAGAAACAGATTAACGCGGCGATCAAGGCGGCCGAAAAGAAGTTTGGCCGCATCGATGTGCTCGTGAACAACGCGGGCATTGGTTATTTCGCGGCCATCGAGGAGGGCGAGAACAAAGAGGTGCGCCGCATGTTCGATATCAATGTGTTTGGCTTGAGCCGGATGATCCAGGCGGCGTTGCCCGGTATGCGACGGCGGCGCACAGGATTCATCGTGAATTTTTCCTCCATCGGCGGCCTTTGTTCCTTTCCGGCGGCTGGATTCTACAACGCGACCAAGTTTGCGGTCGAAGGATTGTCCGAAGCCCTCTGGCAGGAGGTCGAGCCGCTGGGAATAAAAGTGATGCTAGTCGAACCAAGTGGTTTCCGCACCGATTGGGCCGGGCGCTCGGCGAACGAAAGCAAACTCCAGATTACCGCCTACGCCGCGACGGCCGGCGCCTGGCGCAAGGAAGTGCGCGCCAACTCCGGAAAACAATCGGGCGATCCGGTACGCGCCGCCAAGGCAATCATCAAAGCAGTCGAGTGTCCGAAACCGCCCCACCACCTATTGCTGGGCAACGACGCTTACGAAGGCGCCACCGCCAAACTGAAGGAACTGGGCAAGGAGTTCTCAGCATGGGAGGGCGTTGCCCGCGGTGCCGATTACCCGACCAGACAGCCGACGACACACGACAGGGTGTAGAATCAATGAACGTCCCGCGCTAACTCATCGGGATTCCTGAAAGCTCCGCCCCAATCACAAACGCGGCTGAGTAACTCGACGGAGCGGCGGGTCTTCGTGCCTCCCTCTAGGATCATGGCAGCCCCAGAGAACCTCTGAGGCTGCCGGCAACCCTGCTATGGAAGCAGCGCGTCCAGACTCAGAGGCGTACCACCGAAACCGCCATCTTTGATCTCACCGACCGATTCCCCGACGAAGGCCCCCTTGTCATCATAACTGCGGACCGCACAGGCCTGTAGTGTGCCGCTCGCCTCGCTCTTTTCGGAACGACCCACACGCAGGAACAATCGCCCTTCCCCCTTGGCTTCAGGACCCAGTTTCTCCAGCAACGGCGTGAGATCGACGCCAACCTCAAGCGGGCTCTCATCCCCGGGACCGGCTAGCGGCACTTCTCCGACATTGTTGCCATCCCCAAACAGCGGCCACCCATTGAGAACTTCTGGCATCATCTCATGCTCGGGCTTCGTTGCATCCTTGGCACCGGCAATCCCGATCGTCACCCGCAGGGCAGCACGATTGCTGCAAGCCAGCTTAACCTTCAAGGTGCGCTTCGGAAGGTACCGGCAAACCTCGATCCGGCCGAGGAAATTTCCCCGATCCCAAGTGGAATCGACCATTGCGCTGTAAAGCAGGTAAATCCTCCCGTCCTTCGACCAGTTCTTCCCCCAGGAGTTCACCACAATGAACGCACCGCGCTCCCAATCGGCTAGCGTGACCTTCCCATCGCCATCGCGGTCGACATCGTTCGTGATCTTTCCATCGCCATTCACATCGAACCCGACCTGGTCAT
>CANHIS010000201.1 GCA_947460255.1 Bacteroidota bacterium | reverse complement strand
GGCCTTGACACGCTTCCGGTATTCCATCTTGGTGATGTACTGGACGTGCGTCTTGCGTTCGGCAGTGTAGAAATTCGTCGCGGCGAACGGCAGGTAAACATCGTCGATCGGCACGAATTCTGCCTGCGGGCGACGATGTTGCGGGTTCCACATGAACTTCAGGTACTGACCACCGCCGAGCGGCAGCTGGGTGCTCAACTGCTCGAGCTCAGAGCGGAACTCCGGCATCTGCTCGGTGGTCTGCCAGTTCATGAACGCGGCCTTACGCCGGGCGCGCTCAACCTTCTCCTTGTTAGGATCGCCGTAGATTTTGCTCTTCACCGGCCCGTTGGGCGGGAAGACTTCCTTCATGAACCGCGCGCTGAAATCGACGCACGCTTCAACGAGCATCGGGTGAACGACCTTGTTCGCCCCGTTGAACTGAGCACCGCCAGGGGCGTCATCACCCAAACCGGTGCGGCGCAGGCCCTCCTCGTAAAGCTTGTCGCGCTTCTGCCGAGCTTCTTTGTCCCGCTCGATCTTCTCGACCAGGTCGTTGACAGCCGTCTTCAATTCATCCGAGTCAACTTCGTCAACGATGTTGGCGAAATGCTCGAGATGGCGCTGCTCGTCTTCTTTGTTCTCAAGACGGATGATCGCACCGCCGTCTTCGGTGTCTTCTACCTCAAGGTTGTCTTCATCAGCGAGCTCGACAGTTTCACCGCGCTCGTCATCGTTCAGAGTGTCAGACATATTCAGCCTCAATCTGCTTCACGAGCGCATCTACGGCGTCGGCGTTGTATTGGGCAGGCCCGGCGTCCACCGAACCACCCTCGGCGTACTTCTGTTCTAGTTCGGCAAGACCACCCTCGGCATAGCGGCGCGTGATGTCGATAATCTCAGGGTCGAAAACCGCGTAATTGTAGGTTCCGCCGACACCCCGGCTACCAGCGTCGAGGTAACGGGTGCCGGGGATGCCGGACTGCATCAACGCGATGCGCGCCTCTTCGGGGTCCATACGTAGAAGCCGCTGGTAGATTTCCTGCCCCGTGGGGTCCGGAGACCTGTACGGAATCGACGGCATGGGTCGAATTTCACCATACCGATGGGGCGCGTTACGCAGTCGTTCAAGCTCTTCAACACCTTCAGGATCAACGCGCAAGCCAAAACGTTGGAGGGACTCCCGCACCTCCGGCGCTTGGCGGCTCAGAGGCTCGTCCCAATTAAGAAACTCACGAGGGTTAGCGTTGATATCAACCTCGTACATATGGCCAGAAGAAATGACACGAGGATTGTTCTGCCTTAGAAGCCTCTCAGCTTCGTCCAAATTTGCGGGATCAAGGTGGTCATAATTGCGACGCATTTGGGCGATAGCATTGTCTAAACTCTGCCCCCGCACCATTGACCCGATCGCGTCTTCAGCCGGATACCTGACTTGAGGGTTAGCGCCCACCATCAAATCACCGGCAATTTCATCAGCGGCAGAAGAAGAATACGGGTGAAGCCTACCGCTTGCGGTTTCTATTGTAGATTTTGAGAGTTTGTTACGATAATCACGCGCTACATCTTCATTCTCAGCGAAGTACAGCCCGCGCCCGTAAGCTTGAGCACCCTCACCCGTGCCGATCTTGCTGATGTCGAATTCTTCAAACTTGTGCGGGCTACCGTGGTACGCGCGGACCAGGCGGCGGAACCTGCTCGCTTCTGCCTCGCTTGGCTCGAGTGCTGCGAGAGCGCCAGCACCCGCAAGCCTAGCCGCTCGCCCACCCGGACCCAGAGCCACCATCAGAGCGGCATCTAGAGGACTCTGGGGGAGTAATACGTCGGCGGCCAGTTGAGCGGCTTCGCTACCCGCAGTGCGGAGGGCTTGCATCTGCTCGGCGCGGGTCGGCTCGGTCACGCGCCCGGTCTGCGCCTTCATGCGGGACAGGAGGCGGCGATCGTACTCTTCGTCGCTCATGACCTCACCACCTTCGGCGTAGCGGCGAACAATACCCGGATCAAGCACAACGACGGACGGTTCACGGCCCACACCGTCATCTAAACGGACGGAGTCGAACCCGCGACGGCGAAGTTCCGCCAAGATGTCTGCGGCTTCACCGAATACCGCGTTGTCACCCTGCTCAAGATACTGCCCGGCGGGCGTGTCAGGTGAATACACCCCGTAACGCCTAGCGGCCTCGTAAACGTCATCATCCCCGCCCATCTTCCGGGGGGAGATTTCAAGCTCATGCAGACGCGGAGCGCGCATCTGCTGTTGAAAACTTTCAACCGCAGCCCGGTCCGGGTTAGTGAACAGACCCGGCGACGGCGTGTCGAATTCGGCCCCGGCGTGGTAAACCCGCATCACCTCCGGACGAGATGCAAACAGGTTATCAGCTAGGTCATCAGCCAGGGTTGACCCCGCACGCCGCAGAGCTTCAGCCTCACGTAGCGCAGCCATTTCATCAGCAGCGCGCATCGGGTTGTCAGTTAAGTCCGCAGCGAGGCGGTCAACGTCTTGCTGACGAACATTGAGCGCCGGGCGAGAAGCGTTAGCCTCGGCGATCATAGCGTCATCTAGCGCCTGGAGCTCACGCATACGCTCCGGAGAAATGCGGGTGACTTCGGGCACCCCGCTCGGACCCTCATTGAGCGAGAAAAACTCAGGTTTTCCGCGACGAATACGTGACATCGTTCCTGCGATACCACCCCCGCCTTCACCCATTCCGCGCGCAACGGTCACACCAAGGCTAGAGGGCCGCTCACCTCGAACTTCTGCTTCGATGTCTCGCAACTCATCTCGCAAGGTGCGGCGAACCGCGCCCGCGACACGACCGACGCGACCGCCCTCGGCGTAACCTTCTGGCTGTTCGACGCTGCGGATGCGAGCCTCGACGGCATCGGGGTCGTAAGCAGTAACGACCGTACCACCCTCAGCATACTTCTGCTCAAGCTCGGCGAGTCCACCCTCGGCGAAACCCGACGCACCGGAATTACGCATGATCGTTTGGACGTAATTCTGCGTTTCGCGGATGTTTGGGATCGTGTTGCCGGACAACGCAACGCGGGTCGGGCCTGCGTTATACGCCGCGAGGGCTAAAGGGATGTCGCCGAACCGGTCGATCATGCGGCGCAAGTATCGCGCACTACCTTCCAGGTTCTGCACGGGGTCATTCGGGTCAACATTGAGTTCACGCGCCGTGCCGGGCATGAGTTGACCCAGGCCGATAGCCCCGCGCGGGCTGACCGCCGCCGGATTGAAGTTGCTCTCCTGCCGAACGAGGGACAAAAACACATCGCGCGGTAGATTGTACCGCTCGGCCATCTGAATTGCGGTGGCGACGTGCGGATTACTCTCGTCGAATGCTCGAGGTGAGCGCGGGGCCTCGGGCGGCGGGTTTTCGTCAGGCCGCATTGCCGGAGGTATAGGGGGTAACGGTAGATTTTCAGCTTGCGGTTGAGCAACAACCTGGCGCTGCTGGGGCGGAGGCACAACAGAACGGCGAGGACGCGCCCGTTGCTCACGCATCGACGCCTCGACAGCGTTGAACTCTGGCGAATTACCGCTGCGGCGCATTTGCTCGATCAACGCGAGGGCTGCGCTACCACCCGCAGCCATTTTCACCTCACCACCCTCAGCCCACTTGACCTTGTTGGCCCAGTAAGCAGGGCTGCTCGGACCCTTCGCGATGTTTTTCGCGTGGCGAGACTTGAAACTCGCCCGCTTCTGCTTCATCCGGTCACTTTCGCCCGCTTTCGGCTTACCGGCGGTGCTCGCACCCTGCTCACCAAAGCGGATGATCTTTTCCTTACCATCAACCTTGGTCTTCACAATGTGAGACTTGGTCGGGTGGCTCGGCGTGCGACGTGGTTGATTTAGCGGCAGGCTATCTTTGTCTACGCGCTGGGTCACTTCTTCCTCGCCGCGCGCATGTTATCGACAAGATTCGGGTACGGACGACCCGCAGCCTTAGCCATCGCCTTGGCAGAAGCCTTCTTCTCAGACGAGAGAGGCTTACTTTCGCCGAGACCCT
>CANHIS010000200.1 GCA_947460255.1 Bacteroidota bacterium | reverse complement strand
TAAGTCTTGGATGACGCGTTCTGTTCACGGCATCTAACACTCACTAAATCGATGGAGCATTTCAAAACAAGGAATACGCTCACTGCTATTCTTTTATATGAGCTCTCGAGAATTGAGCAGTTGCCGATTCAAACACAAATGCTGATTGCATCAGATCTCACAGCAAAGATCCAAAATCTACGCATGTCGAAAGCACATTCAGAGCAAGATTTTCATCGAGATCAAGCTGCATATTTCTCGCTAGTAAAGCGAAATACGCTCGAGCAGAAAAATCAGTTGGAAAGTCAAGTTAGTTTTGCTGTTGCGTCAATTATGCACTGCATACATAAAGGCTTTGAAGTCGAAGGTTTGCTAAACGAATTGATTACATCAGTAATCGATTGGAAGCGAGCATGTATTGCTAAAACTCAGACTTGACTTTTCGATGATTTTCCTACTTTTTGACTTATCTTCGTCACGCGTTCTAGTAGCAAATAAATTTTCGGATACTTAACACCTAATCGGTGTGAACTGTTCAGTTTCGGGCACAGTACCTTGCGGCAATGCTTGTCGGATCTTAAATATCGGGCGTATCGGTATAACTATAAGCTTCCCCTGTTTAGTGGCGAAGGTAGTTTGGAAGGTATTGTTTTTGCGGCTGTCCGCAAGCGTCATTGGCGTGTCCAGTGGCGTTTTTTTTAGACTATTCAGATTCGTAGTGGTTGTTCAAAACGCGAGTATTACGAAGAAAATAAATCATTGCTGACTTCGTAATCGCTGCTGTCTAAACAAAAATCCCTCTTACAGCCAACCACATAGCGTCAGCTGCACAGCAAGCCCTACAGTGCATTTATCGGGGCTGGTGAATATGCGAGTAGCTGGCGTGGGCAAAAAACAGCATACAGCGCTGCTACGCAAATCTGTGCAAGTTATCCACAGCGGCTGTGTATAACGGCAGATTCTTGCAACCAAATCCAGCACAAACACTTGCTGCTATCGCTATGCAACTAAATGCAGCAGCAAGTCCTGCGATTTTCGCAACCAATTCCCTAACAAATCAGCAATCAATCAGCTAAATAGCAATATCAAAGCTTATCTACATAAGCTTTGGTTTTTAGCTCGCTCGCAGCTAAGTCATTGAATCTTGGAAGGAATTACATTTGACACAAAACCTGCAGAAAAAGGTCGTCCATACAAAACAAAGAAATTACATTAAGCGCATAGCTAACTTTTGGTTAGGAAGGCGAACTATGCCCCGGCAAGCAAAAACACTACAAGCTCAAGAACTACGCCGTGTGCTTGATTACATCGCCACACGCCCACATGCCTTACGCAACAGAGTCATGCTGCTAGCTACGCATTTGGCTGGACTTCGTGTGGGAGAAGTGGCGAACTTGCGATATGAGGATGTGGTGGACGCATCAGGTGCAGTGCGAGATGAAATAAGATTGGAGCCCGAGCAAACAAAGGGTAGGCATGCACGAACGGTGTTTGTGAACGCCAAGTTAAAGCGAGAACTTGAGGCTTATCTCCGCAGCCATACACCAACCAAACCTGAACATCGCTTGTTCTATACGCAGAAGCGGGCAGGTGCGGGGTTTACACCAAACACCCTAGCTCAGCACTTTCACTACATCTACAAACGGGCTGGGATTGAAGGTGCCAGTAGTCATTCGGGACGCAGAACTTTCATCACCAACCTTGCTAGCAAAGGGGTAGGGGTACGAGTACTCATGAGTTTGGCGGGACACAGGCACATCGGCACCACCCAAGCCTATATCGATGTCAACGACGACATGAAGCGTAGGGCAGTGGAGATGGTTTGAACATTGTTCCATCTGGAACAAAGCCCGATTCAGGGGGCTATTTTCGGGAAAATCCCCTTGGCGGCATTATCAATAAGATAACCCGCTTGTTTTAGGTATCTGCTCACAGCGATTGTCATCCGCCGTTTTTCCAACTCCAGGTGAATGCTCTCTCCGTGCGTGGTACGAGCCATCAAATCCAGCTCAACGCCAGCCCGTTTGCCTAGCTCGTACAGCGTCATGTCAGGAAACCGTTTTCGCAGCGAATACAGCTTTAACAGCAGCTCAACGGTTTTCATTCGTACCTTGCTTTTGATGCGTTGACACCGAGCCGAGCTGGCTGCCCAGATGTCAACGGGCTGTTCCCCGTGAGCTTGTTTTAAAAGCTTATTGATCTTGCGGATGGCAGTGATCTTTCGCATCTGCAGTGGTATCTCAACGATGATTCGATCGTCCCTAATTCGAAGCTGGTTGAGTGAGTCTTCATCCGTAATCTGTTGGATATCTCGTAGTGGCGCCTCCTCGGCAAATAGCCTGCGCCCTCGTTTGATCCACCAACTGCTAAAGCTCGTTTCCACATTGCCGAAATCCGCATACATCCCGCCCAATTCGCCGACACCCCCAGCTCGGCAGCACTCGAGATAGTCCTCGCTAGCTTGCAGGCACCGAAACCACCAGAAGCCATAGCTCTGCTTTGCTTTGTCCAGTTCCTCCTGAATCGGCAGCCGGCGACGCAGGCTGCCTTCAATCATCTTGATGCGTAGTGGTGGGTTGTCCTTTTCAGGCATAAAAACTCGCAAATATGACAACAAAACAGGTAAATGTTAGCACGAATCTTTTTAATAATATGAGATTGCTTACCTTAATTAAGACATTTGGCAAAGTGGCGGTGTCTTAGCAATAACGCTAAGTCACCTAAATAGGAGATTCAAAATGCATTCACTTACCGCTAACAGCACGAACGCTGTTGCCGTCCCTGCTAACGCCGCTCAGGCTGCGAACGCTGTACCTTCGATCAACCTCGGTGCACTTAATGCGCCTACTGCCGTCAAGGTGGCGGTGGAGCAAAAGCCCGAGGTTGAGTACACCTCTGTGTTGAGCCTTGAGGGAGCTACCACTGAGGACACGGCAATTGTTGCCAAGTCCAAGGATGAGTATGTGGTGGCTTTTAAATCCAGTGCCGAGAAAACGGCTCGTGCCACGCTGGAGATGTGTCGAGTAGTCTATGAGGCGAGTCGGAGCCTTGATGGTTTCCAGTTCGGGCGCTTCTGTAAAGATATTGGCTTTAACGATTACAGCAGCACGATTAGAAAGTACATTTCTATCGGCAAGCTGTATCCTCGCTTTATTGCCTATGCCGATCAGCTGCCGTCCTCTTGGACAAACATTTATCTTATTACCCAGATTCCCGCTGAGCACTTTGAGGAGATGGTGAAAGCTGGACAATCGCTCGCCTCGCTGAAAGGACAGCGCTTGTCGAATCTGTTGAAGGAGACTAGCGATGTCAAGCGAGTCGATGCCAAGCTAACCTACGACAAGAAAAATGTAGGCTATGTATTTGGCAAGATGATGTTTACCAAGACACCTGATGACACGGATGTTCGTGCCATACAAAAAGCCTTGAATGAGGTTTCGGCGAGGCTGCCAGTGAAGTTTGTTATTGCTCAAGCTCTGCAAGATGTAATTGAGAAGCGTAAAGAGCAGCGCTATAACGATTCCAAGCGCTTTTACAAGCGAGGTGAGCTTCGTCCCGATATGTGGGATCTTGGTGTGGAAGCTAATGCTGTCTACCAAACGCCCGATGAGGTGAAGGAGGCGAGTGAGCAGCGGTTTGAAGAAGCTGCGTAATCTGTAGTAGTCTTCTGTGTCATGAGCCGACTCTTCTCGAGTCGGCTTTTTTGTTCTATCTGGAACAATGTTCAATAGAAATCTTGCCGTTTGGTTCATGAAAAGCTGCGGAGCCATCAGCGTGTAGCGTCCGCCTTCCCGCACGCAAAAACCTACTTTTCAATAAACCGTACATGTATCTCTAATAATGAGAGATAGCGGCGAGTTGTCAAAACAACAAACCAAACAAAACCCGCCAGCCCAATTTTGTCAGCGTTGCACAAAAAGTTGCACAAAGAAATTTGCCCGCGCAAAACCCGCATGCTTGCTAGCTCTGCAGCGGGTAGGTTGTTCTTAAAATCCGCCGCTTACCCGAGAGGGGGCGTATCGGTTCAAATCCGATCTCGGGCACCAGTATCCATGCGC
>CANHIS010000199.1 GCA_947460255.1 Bacteroidota bacterium | reverse complement strand
CGCCATCGGCGAAGCGGCCGGGCAGCGCGTGCATGTCTATACCTCGCCCCATCTGGTGCATTTTCACGAACGCATCCGGCTGGCGGGCGACTACGTGACGGATGAGGCGCTGACCGCGACGCTGGAAGAAGTGGAAGCGGTGAATGGCGGCGCGCCGATTACGGTGTTTGAAGTGACCACGGCGGCGGCCTTTGTGCTGTTCAGCCGCGTGCCGGCTGATTTGCTGGTGCTGGAAGTGGGCCTGGGCGGGCGGCTGGATGCGACGAATGTCGTGCCGCGCCCGGCGGCATCGGCCATTACCTCCATTTCCATGGATCACATGGATTTTCTGGGCGATACGCTCGGCAAGATCGCGGGGGAGAAAGCTGGCATCATGCGCGCTGGCGTGCCTTGCGCCACGGGTGCACAGGCCGCAGCAGCGCTGGAAGTGATCAGCGCCACGGCAGCCGAACGCGGCGCACCGCTGTCACGGCGCGGGCAGGATTGGTTTTGCGAGGCTACGCCCGAGGGTCTGCACTACCGCGATGCCACAGGCGCGCTGGCGCTGCCACCACCGGGGCTCATCGGCCCGCATCAGGCGGATAATGCCGGCATTGCCGTGACAGCGCTGCGCGCCGCTGGCCTGCCTTGGCTGAATGATGCGGCGATTGCTGAGGGCATCGCCAAGGCGTCCTGGCCCGCGCGGTTGCAGCGCCTTTCGGGCCGGCTTTCTGCGCTGCTGCCAACAGGTTTTTCGCTATGGCTAGATGGCGGGCATAATGCCGGGGCGGGGCAGGCACTGGCCCAGCATTTCACGCAATGGCGCGATCAGCCGTTGCATCTTGTGATTGGCATGAAGCAGGGCAAGGCGAGTGCCGCATTCCTCCGCCCCTTGCTGCCCTTCGCCAGCACCATTCATGCGGTGGCTGAACCCGGCCAGCATCTGGCGATGAGTGTCGCGGATATCATCACTGCCAGCGGCGGTGTTGCCGAAGCTGGGCCTACGGTTGCGGAAGCGCTCGGCAAGATTGCCACCAAGGCCAACCCGGGGCGCGTGCTGATTGCGGGCAGTCTTTATCTGGCGGGCGAAGTGTTGAAGGCGGACACCCCCTAAGTCACGCCTGCTTCCGCTCAATCAGACTACGCCTGATCTTCCGCCCGCGCTCGATGCGGTCTTCAATGAAGCCCGCCTCTCCCCGCCGAATGGCGCGGCCAAAGGCATGCGCATCCTCAGAGAAACGCGACAGCATCTCAAGCACTGCTTCGCGATTATTCAGGAAAACATCGCGCCACATATCAACATCCGATGCCGCGATGCGCGTGAAATCGCGAAAGCCCGATGCCGCGAATTTCAGCACCGCTTCCTTGGTTTCTTCCGCCAGATCATCCGCCGTGCCGCAAATGGTGAAGGCAATCAGATGCGGCAGGTGGCTGACAATGGCGACAACCTTGTCATGCGTGATGGGGTCCATGGTCTCGATCATGGAACCGCAACGCCGCCAGAGTTCTTTCACCTTCTCAACCGCTGCCGGGTCGCTATCGGGCAGCGGTGTCACGATGCAATAGCGGCCTTCGAATAACTCAGGAAAACCCGCATCGGGGCCGGAATGTTCGGTCCCCGCCATGGGATGCGCCGGCACCAGATGCACGCCGGCTGGCAGCAGGGGCGAGAGATCACGCACCACGCTGCCCTTGGTGGAGCCAACATCGGTCAGCACCGCGCCCGGTGCCAGATGTGCCGCGATATGGCGCATGGCATCGGCATAGGCACCAACGGGGATGCAGAAAATCACACCATCGCAGCCTTCAACGGCGCGCGCGGCATCGGGTTCCACCACATCCGCCAGGCCCAATTCACGCACGCGCGCGAGTGTTTCGGCCCGCCGCGTGGTGACCACGATGGTCTTCGCGATATCGCCCCGCTTTTGCGCGACACGCGCAATGGAAGACCCGATCAGCCCAATGCCAACCAGGCACAGCCGATTGAACAGCGGTTCAGCCATGTTGCGCCATGAAGGCAGCAATGGCATCCGCCACCATCTGGCATTCCTCACCGGTGCCGATGCTGATGCGCAGGCACGCCGGCAGCCCATAGCCACCCATGGCGCGCATGATCAGCCCGCGCGATTTCAACGCCGCATCGGCCGATTTGGCCTTTTCTGGTGAGCCGAAATCTGCCAGCAGGAAATTACCCTCACTCGGCCAAACCTTCACGCCCGCAGTGGTTAGCGCTGCCGCCAGCTTGCCGCGCCATTCAGTGTTGTGCGCGATGGATTTTTCGATCCAATCCGGTTCCTGCACGGCGGCAATGCCCGCCGCCATGGCCGCCGCATTCACATTGAAGGGGCCGCGCACGCGCGCCAGCACACCCACCACCGCTTCCGGCGCATAGGCCCAGCCAAGCCGCATGCCGCCCAGGCCGTATATCTTGGAGAAGGTGCGCGTCATCACCGTATTGCCGCCACCCGCATCCACCAGCGCCGCACCCGCATCATAATCGGGGCGCGTCACATATTCGGCATAGGCAGAATCAAGCACCAGCAGGATGTCATCGCGCAGCCCCGCGCGCAGCCGCACAATTTCAGACTGCGGCAGGATGGACCCTGTTGGGTTATTCGGATTGGCAAGACACACAAGCTTGGTGCGCGGCCCAACCGCGGCCAGCATCGCATCCACATCCACTGTCAGATTGCGTTCCGGCACCTTGATGATGCGGCAGCCAGCCCAGCGCCCGGTAATGTCATACATCATGAAACCATGGGCAGACATCACAAGCTCTGTCCCCTCACCGCCATAGGCAAGGATCAGAAGTGCCAGCAATTCATCGGAGCCATTGCCGCAAACAATCCGCGCGAGATCGAGGCTAAAGCGCGTGCCAATCGCCTCCCGCAACGCGGTCACGCCACCATCGGGGTAGCGATGCGCCTCGGCGGCCATGTTCTGGATGGCGGTGATGGCGCCGGGCGGCGGGCCGAAGGCGCCTTCATTGGATGAAAGCTTCACCACGCGATTGACGCCGGGGATTTTCGATTCCCCACCGACATAAGGTTCCACCGAAAGGATCGAAGGGCGCGGCATCACGGTCATGGCACATCTCCAGCAACTGGCACGGCATAGGCGCCCAGCAATACGCAGCGAAGGGAATCAAGCCGCGCATCACCTGCGGCGATAAACCCATCAATTTCGGCAAGCGCCAGGCTGCGCCCGCCTTGGCGCGCCAGGCACAGGATGCGCCCGGCAAGCCCCGCTTCAGTCAGCATACGGGCAAAGCTCTCGCGTGAGGCATCAGCGCCCGCTTCCAGGCGGAGCAGGCTGCGATCCTCGCCTGAGGAATCGGGCGGCACAGGGGCCACGACCAACGCCGCATCGGCATGCGCGGCATCGGCCAAAAAGGGCAGGCGTGCCACCACGGCAAGCCGCGGCGCTTCAAGGGTTTGCCACCAGGCGCCATCACCTTCGCCCGCCGGCGCCGGCAGTACCGCAACCGATGCCTTGCCAGCGCTGACTGCCGCCAGCGCCTGCGCTGGCGATGCGTAGATATGCAACGGCGTCGCGCTACCGAAATGCTCTCGCGCCAGGGGCATGGCCGGTGCCGCTTCACCGGGCGCCGAGACGGCGGCGGCGAATCCACCCTGGATCGCGGTATGGGCCATGAAGATATGCCGCCAGATGCGTACTACCGCGCCACGTGAAAGCGCGCCGGAATGCCGCCCGAGCAAGCGCCGCAGCACCGCCGCTTCGCGCCCAGGCCTGAGGGGCGATCCCGCGCCTATTTTGGCGCGGCTCGCTGCCATGCGCGCCACCACGGCGGCGCGGCGCATCAGCAAATCATGCATCGCATCATCCAGCGCATCTATCTCGGCGCGCAGCGCCTGAAGGGCTGGGTCAGCGGTTGGGGGGGCAGGGGCTTTATCGTTCATGCGGGACCAAATCTTCTCGGCAGCAATAACCCCCACATGACCGCGCGCCAAGCACCCCTTGAGTAACACGCCAAGGTTGCGCCTGGGGGATGGGGCAGCGTAAAACCCGGTTCATGAGCCAAGCCATCGCCCCGCTGTCCGATGTGGCCCATCAGGCCGCCCTATTTCCGGACGGGCTTGCGTTGGAATGTGGCGCGGTCATCGCGCCGCTCACGGT
>CANHIS010000198.1 GCA_947460255.1 Bacteroidota bacterium | reverse complement strand
TGGATTCAAATTAATAATTATTATGGCAGGAATTCATAATAATTTAAGAAGCCAAACGCAACTTAGAATTGACGAAAGTTTTTTAGGATTTGATACGCAACATACAAGAGCTTTTGACCAGAGAAGTATTCAAATAGGTGTTGGTGACCCCTACTTTGGTTCGCCTATTGTTGCTCATTCTCTAACTTCTAGCATTGAAAAAGGTGATTTTACTCAAGGAGCGGCAAATGCCCTAGGTTTAAACTTCAATACTTCTGAACCAATTGTTGCAGTAATAAAGAAAAATCCCCACGTACTCAGAAGAATACATCAATGGCTTGCTGCTCAAGCAAATGAAGACAATGAATTAGGACGAGTAATTCGTAATAAATCACTCTTACTTATAGATGACGAAGCAGACAATGCCTCTATTAACATTTCAAACGACCCTGAAAGACAAAGTTCTATTAATGGCTGGATTACTCAAATTCTAAATCTATTTGGAAAGAATGCTTATGTTGGTTATACAGCTACACCTTTTGCTAACATTTTTATTCCGTTAGATGACCAAAATTTATTCCCGAGGAACTTTATAAAAAATATCCCAGCTCCTTCAAACTATATTGGACCAGAAAAAGTATTTGGATTTAGTCCATTAGAAGAAGATGAGGCCTCAAATACAGTTTTACCTATAGTAAACAGGATAAATGACTACAGTGGATTTGTTCCTGATAGGCATAAAAAACATGATCAATTACCATCATCTTTACCTGAATCTTTGAAAAGGGCTATTCGTTGTTTTATAATCACTTGTGCAATTAGAAGATTAAGAGGGCAAACAACAGTTCATAACTCAATGCTGATTCACGTTTCCCGTTTTATGCGTTGGCAAGACCATATCGCAGAATTAGTTTCCAATCAATTCATTTATTACCGAAGAGGAATCGACCAAAATGATGCAGTAATATTGGATGAATTAAAATCAACATTTGAAGAAGACGATAATGGTTTCAAGTCTTATGTGTCGGTTTCAAAGCAAATATTAGATTCAGAACTCAAAAATTTAGATTCTCAAATTCAGGTTCATAAATGGAGTGAGGTACTACAGCATTTGAATGATGCTGCTTCACGAATTGAAGTAAAATCAATTCACGGAGGTTCAGGAGAAGCATTAGACTATTTCGACCATAAAAATGGACTTTCCGTTATTGCGGTAGGTGGCAACAAGCTTTCAAGAGGATTGACTTTGGAGGGTCTTTCAGTAAGTTATTATTTAAGAGCCTCCAGAATGTATGACACTCTTATGCAGATGGGACGTTGGTTTGGTTATAGAGGTGGGTATGTTGACTTATGCAGACTTTTTACAAGTAGAGAATTGAATGAGTGGTTCTGCCATATAACACAAGCCTCTGAAGAACTAAGAGAAGAATTTGATTATATGTCTGATGTAGCAGGTTCAACGCCAGAACAATATGCTCTAAAAGTTAGAACGCACCCTGGAGTTCTTCAAATTTCAGCAACTAACAAAATGCGTTCTGCCATAACTGTTCAGATTTCTTGGGCAGGAAGATTGGTCGAATCTTACGAGTTTAAAAAAGATATTTCGATTATAGACAATAACCTTAGGAACACTCAAAAATTTATATCAGGGTTACCAACTAATTTTGTTCCTAAACCAAATGCTTTTGTTTGGTATGATATCCCAGCTGAACAAGTCATCAACTTTTTGGAGGGAATTCAATCCGTTGAAAACCTTAAAAAAGCAGAACCTAGGAAAATAATTCAGTTCATTACTACTCAATTCAGAAATGGAGAACTAACCGATTGGAGAGTTGCCTTAATGTCAAAACCAAATGCTAAAAACAACTCCCATTTTGTCGTTAGTAGTAATACTGTTTCTATCGGTCAATGGAAAAGGACAGAAGATGATAAGAATTCAAGTGAACAACTTTACTATTTAAGAAAATCTCATATAATAAGTCCATCTGACGAATTTGTTGATTTTACTGATGCTGAAAAATTACGAGCAATGGAATTGACCAATCTTCATAGAAAAAAAGAAGGTGACGCAATGTATCCAAATGGACAAATAGTTAGAAATGAATTAAGAGACCCAAGAAAGCCATTATTAATAATCTATTTACTCGACCCAGAAGAAAGTCTTGAAAAATATCCCCTACCAAAAGGAACCAACCCATTTGTAGGTTATGCAATAAGTTTCCCGAAAAGTAATTTTAACGCACCAGTATCTTATGCTGTCAATGAGGAGTTACTAGACAGATTTGATGTGGTTGAAGAAGATTTTGAAGATTATGGAGATGACGAAGATTGAAAATATTTGGGTTGGATTAGAGAGTGAGACTTCCAATCATTCAGGTTTACTTTATAAGAGGTATTCGGCAGAGGTACTGCCTGATGTTTTTATTGCATTAAAAGCTCCAGAAAAAATAAGGTGCATTGCATTTAGAATAAGTGCAGCATTCCCATTTGATGAAAACCAATGGAATAAACTCAAAGACATCAAGATTGAAACGCTACCAGATGAAAGAGATAAATCGAAGAAATTTTTACTAATTCTTTTACTAAACAAACAGCACAAAGATATTTTCTCTACGCTTTGCGAAGATTTGATATTTGGAGTATCAGACGTGTCCACAGAACAAACCTTAGTAGAAAAACTATTGGAGCGTTTGGCTAAATGGCAGTCTTTGTTTGAAAAGGTTGGTAAACAAGGTTTATCAGACGAAGCACAAAGGGGGCTTTACGGTGAAATTTATTTTTTACGATTTTTCTTGACTAATAATTCGGATAAAAACTATTGTATTAAATCTTGGCTTGGCCCAGAAAAGTCTATTCAAGATTTTCAATACTCAAACTGGGCAGTTGAAGCAAAAACTACACACGGTAACAATCATCAAAAAATTCATATCACGAGTGAAAGACAGTTAGACGATTCCATCATTGAAAAAATATTTTTATTTCATCTTTCGCTAGATGTAAGAGTGGGAAACGGTGAATCATTGAATATACTAATTGACGAAGTTTCGGAATTATTGAATGATAACACAATGGCTTCCAACCTATTTAAGCTGAAATTATTGGAATCTGGTTATTATGATATTCACAAACCTCTTTATGATGAGAGAGGTTACACTATTCGTCAAGAAAATATATACCGAGTTACGGGTAATTTCCCAAGAATAACTGAAAATCAAATCCCTATCGGTGTTGGAGATGTGAGATATTCTATTGTTCTATCGGAATCAGAGGAATGGAGAATTAACCACCAAACTCTTTTGGGAGAAATACAATAGCATTTTTATGGAAAACAAAGAATTACAAAAGTTCTATATAGACATTCAAGAAGAAATTAACGCAAGTCTTATCTCTGAGGAAGAAGGAACAAATCCAGAACAGATTTTTACAGAGTTAGCCCTATCGTATTTATCTGAAGCAGGAGAAACAGAAAATTATCGTGTTTGCTTTGATGAAAAGATTAGTAAAAGAGGTGTTGAACATAAAATTAATGGCTACTCTCTTTATGAAAATTACGAAACACTTGATTTGTTTGTAACTATATACAATGGTGATTCCACCATTCAAAGTGTTACAAAGGGTGATGCAGACAAAACAATTGAAAGAGCAGTAAAATTCTTTAGAAATGCTATTTACAAGGATTATGTGAACGAAATAGAGGAAAGTTCTGAAATATTTGATCTTGCTCAGACTCTAGCAAATGTTCCTGAGGTTAAAGAATATCTAACCAGAGTAAATATATTTTTAATAACAAATGGTGAGATAAAATCAGATGTGAAAATTTCTGATACAATAGCTGGTTATACTATTTTTTACAGAACAATTGATATAAACTACCTTTTCAATCTTTCAGATAAATCCAGAGTGCCTATTGAAATCAACTTTGAACTAGCTGGATACAAAGTGCCTTGTATTGTTAATGAGAGCGAAAATTCTGATTATCAATCTTGGCTTGCGATTATTCCAGGTCTTGCTTTAGCAGATATTTATGAACAATATGGGGCTAGACTTCTGGAGCAAAATGTTCGTTCATTTCTTCAATTCACAGGTAAAATAAATAAAGGAATTCGAAATACTATTCTGAAAGAGCAGCATATGTTTATGGCATT
>CANHIS010000197.1 GCA_947460255.1 Bacteroidota bacterium | reverse complement strand
TTCGCATATGATATTCATAAAAATTATTCTGAGATTATTGATTTTTTCAAGCAAAATAATTTCGAGAATCCTTTTTCGGCAAGCTTCTTTACTCAACATTTAAAATACAATATTCAAACGCTTCAGCAGCAAATGAAGGCTGATAATTCTGCATGGATTTCGGTAAATCATTATTCTAATGAAAAACAAATAAACACGATGCAATGGGTAATTTGTGCAGATACATTTTGGGTTGAAACACAAACATGGGATAGCTACAATCAGTTTATTCCGCATGCGTTGCAGAGTAAACTGATGAATTACGAAAGTGATAGTGCTGATTTTTTAAGCAATGAACTATATAACAGAGTATTTAAGAATACATTCAAAACATTAAAGAATGCCAATATTCATAGAGTATATTTCTGTGATGATGCTTCTTTACCTTTTGGCAATCCTGAAGTTCTTGTAACTAATTTGAGTACTGGAAATAGAAGATACCTTATTCAAGATTTTACCATTACTCAAAAGTTAATGGTCACGCCAGATGTGGGTTTTGCATTTAAAGAGAGCGAAAAAGCCCAGCTTTTTACTTATTCAATTTGCCCATTGTTATCAAGCCAATTTGTTGATTTAACTTTAGCTAGGAGCTATTCCGATTCGATAGCTGCACGATTAAATGGAAAATCTATAAATGCGAAAGTTAGTAAGGCTCAATTCAAAAAAGTACTAGAAAATTCATTAATACTGCACTTATTTAGCCACGGAGAGGGTTCAAAGGGAATTGTTTTTTCTGACGGTAATTTATTGCCCAATGAAGTTAGAAATATTAAGACTAATGCAGAATTGGTTTCTTTAGTTACATGTGAATCTTCAGTTGGTAAATTGATTCATGGTGATGGCGTAAAAGGAATGACAGAAGCTCTCATCAATGCTGGGGCTAAGCGTGTTGTTGCAACACAATGGAAAATAGATGAAAAAGCTTCCGCAATTTTGACACTCAACTTTTATAAAAATCTTTCAAATGGTATGAGAGCCGATTCAGCTTTACGTATGGCTAAGTTAAAATACCTAAAAGAAGCCGATTCAAGAGAACAGCATCCATCTTTTTGGGGAGGTATTATACTCTATGGCGAACCTACCGAAATTGAATCATTGAACAGATTTTTTCCTTTTGTTCAGCCAATTTATGTGATTGCATTTACGGTCTTTGTTTTTTTGTTAACCTTTTCTGTTCAATTGCAATTTCGAGACAATCTAATTAGCATCGTTAAGAACCTTAATCGCCTGCAGTGAATTTATTTTAATTTCATCGAATTTGCTTTTCGAAAGCCCTTTGAAAATCTCAGTTGCTTTTTTTATCCTACCATTTTTCCAATATTGATAGGCAAATATTAATTGAGTTTTTTCTTTGTAGTATTCGTTTTTGGAAAAAGAAATAGGCTTTTGAATATCTAATGAATTAGTCTCAAACAAACATACAATCTTATAGTAAAGTAAGGTGTCATTTGTTGGGTTTATTTCTAGTGCCTTATTAATTAAATTTAACGACTCCAAATAATTCGATGCACGATAACTTTCCATCCATTGCTTTCCATTATCTTTTCCCATAAAAACTGGAAATCCCAAGTCTTTTGCATAAGTTGCTTCCCAAGATGGTGTAGATTTGTTGGTATTAATAACTAAAAAATATGAGCTTAAACATATAACTAATACAGCCGCAATTTTCAACCATTTATTCTCAGACCAGCTGTGTTTGTTTATCAATTTATCTTCAACTCTGTTTTTTGCTGAATTGCGCCACAATAAAATCTTGTTTACATCATAGTTATTGTCTTCTAAGAATTTTTTAACACCAGCTCCATATTCACTATCAGGTGAGTTAAATTTCACCTGAGCAATGAATATTTCTATTTCACTTTCTTTCAGCTCACCATTCAAAAATCTTTGAAGCATTTCTTTTACTGGAAAATTATTTTTATTGCTGGCTTCCATTTCTCAACGCATAAAGGTGTTCCACATTTTTCGTATTCTCTTTTTCGCGTTGTGCAAAGTATTTCTTACTGTTAGTTCCGACAGATTAAGTTTTTCTGCAATCTCGAAGTTTTTGAATCCGTCCAAATGTAGTTCGAAAATTTCTTTTTCTCTTTCACTCAATTCGGTCATCATCATTTCAAATGCATCCTTTTGAAACTTCGAATAGATTTCTGGTTTCTTCCAGAATTGAATGCTACTGCCAATCTTAAAAAGAATACCAGCTTTTCTTTTTCTAGATCTTAGTATGTCGAAACATGCATTTCTTACCGAAATTTTTAAGTATCCAAGAATTTCATGATTGCTTTCTTCGAAGTATAGATCGCGGCTCATTCCTGCATTCGACATCAACTTTTCAAATAAGTTGGCAACCACATCTTCCGCCTCTTGTTCATTCCCGACTAAACTGTATGCTATAAAGAGAAGTTCATCGAAGTGATTTAAGTAAAGCTTGCCAAATGTATTGTTACCGATATTATTCACTATGCGTAATTGATTTCCTTGCTCACTTTGTCTATCCGCTAGTAATTTTTTCTTCACTTGGTATAATCTTATTCTTGATTCGTTTCAAAATAAAAGATTCTTACTGAAAAAACTTTTCAGTGTAATAATTCATATTTGCAACCATGGATTTGACTAAGATAGAAAGAATGGATTTATTAATTAGAACGAATGCAACAGGAAACCCAAGTGATTTTGCACGACGTATGGGTATGTCTTCTAGGTCTTTGTTCAATTATATTAACTTTATGAAATCTTCTTTGAATGCGCCAATAGAGTATTCAAGCACAATGCAATCGTATTACTATAGAGAAAAAGGGGTTATAAAATTAGGCTGGTTTCCTGATTCTATTAATTTAAATAATTCGAAAATTTGAGAGTTAATACCTATTGGATTCTGGCATAATTACTCGTTAAAACTTAAATGCTAAATAAATTGCTACAGGTAAACTGAATTGAGATTCAATCAATTGTTGAACGGTAGATGTTGAAACGGTAACTTTTGGAGCACCTGGTTGGTTAAAATCGCGACTGGTTATTTTTGATTCATTCTTGTTAAATCCAAACTGATAATACAATGTACTCTCTGTTCCAATCATAACGCGTTCCGAAAGTTTGAACCTTGCAAAACCACGCAATCCACCACCTGATCTTTGGGTAGTGATTCTATTTTCTACATCAATGGTATCAAATGAAACAACTTGGGTATTGGTGATATTTTCAGACAATTGATAAATGCCGTCAATTCCAAAACCTACTTGCCATCTTGAACTTAAATCGTAATATCGATCCAAACCTATTCTCGATGAAACAGTTGTGATTAATGTTTTTCTATCTGTTATATCGTCGTTGTCTTTCAATTGAATTAAATTAAACCCAACGCCTCCATGAATTCCCCATCTTGATTTTGTATTGTTTAATGAATAATTTAATAAAAATGGATTGTTAACGCTTGGGATAGTTCCTATAGTTAACAATTGCCTCAACAATGGATTAACTTGCACGCCTACGTAGTGCTCAAAGCGCTTGTCTTTAGGTTCATCTGTTAATTGATTTGCCTTTTGTGCATTAACGCTATTTATTAAAGTTGTAATTGCAATTGTCGAAAAAATAAGTTGTTTGATCATTTCACAAAAGGATCTGAGAATTTAATATCTGTAACAAGCGAATAATCTGTGAGTGAATTTAAAAACGCTTTCAATGATTTTTTATCTTTCTCTGTGATGTTCATTTTTCTCGGATTACCATTATAATCTTTTAATGATTCATCTAAATTGGTCGACGGTTTAATACCGTTTGAATAATGCTCCAATACATCATCTAAGCTCTTAAATCTGCCATCATGCATGTAAGGAGCTGTGAGTGCTACATTTTTCAAATTAGGTGTTTTGAATTTACCCATTTGATCTGCTTTCCCAGTAATGCCTCCGAAGCCTAAATCTACTGGAGTATTCTCTAATCCAATATCTTTTGGAACATCTGTAAAATAGGGCCCTGGAAAAGGATTATGGCAAGAACCGCAATTGTAGGTTCCAAAAAACAAATTGTAACCATCTTGTTCTTCAGCACTCATCGGGTTGAATGAGTTCATCAAGAAACGATCGAAGGTTGAATTGTTCGATTGGATCGATTCCATGAATGT
>CANHIS010000196.1 GCA_947460255.1 Bacteroidota bacterium | reverse complement strand
TGCGGTCGCTGATTTGTTCGCCTCTGCCAAGCCTGTAGTGGTTTGCATCAAGTTAAATGTCGCGCCCTGCGCTATATTGACGTTAGATGGAAGCGTCCTGCTCCATGAGCTTTGCGCTGTGAGGTAGCTTGATGTTGTCGCAACCGCTATTGGGTTTCCGAAATTGTCGTAAATTGGCATTTTTTATCCTTAGTTGTAAACAAATCTAACATTATCACCAGCAAGCAATGCATTATTGCCATTACTGGCTGGTACATATGTTGCTGTTGTGCCGCTTATCGTAAAAGCATTTGAGTTTAGCAATACGTTATTTCTGTATCCTAAAACTGCACCGCTCGGAGTGCTCGATAGCGTAAACGCTGTTTGTCCAGCTGTGGCAGCAAATGACTGGTTTTTAAGTGCCGTTGTGCTTGGTTGCGTTACCCAAGTGCCAAGCCCTTTTCCTGCATTTGCTACAGTACAAGTCTCGATAATGATTGACCCTGAAAGTGTCCGCAAGCGCGTGTCACCCACTGTATCAGAAGCGAAGTTATTTACACCAAGATATATTGCTTGAGATGTAAGCTGCTGGATCAATCCGCTGAAATTGGTGCGACGCAGGCCATCAACGTAATACGCACTTACGCCGTTGACACGCACCGAGATAGCATAGCCCGTCGATGTGGTGTTGGCAATGTTAAAATCTGCACCGTGGCCGCCTGCATTAATGTTTTGGATAAGCCAAGCCCAAGACCCACCAGACGTTTGCCAATTCACGCCGCCCGTTGGAGCTGAACCAAGGCCATTAGGTCCACTTACATTGTTCGTTGAATTACTTAACACCGCATTTGTTATTCGCACCACACCATCATTGGTTATGACCATGCGGTTGGTATTATTCGTGCCGTAAAACATGGACTGTGCGCCGAGTGTGCCAGTGTACATGTCTGAAAACGCAAACATTGCAGACTTACCCGCCAAGTTTACACCCCACCACGTCTCACTGTATCCTGCGCCGTATGCGCGTAAATCAAATCCTGCGTTGTTTGACGTGTTTTGTACAGACCACATTGCGCGACCAGCGGGCAATGTATGCTTGATTAATGCTGTTACTAAATTAGACCCTGATAAAGGACCGACTTCAAAGCTGTTGGTTGATGTTTGGCTTAATCCTGTCCCAACCTGTACGCCTCCATTTCGCTGTATAAGCGATGTCTTGTTAGACCCTGCGTCTGTTGTTGTGCCAGATAAATTCCATTCTGTCGATGGCACAATAAATTTAGTTTGATAAGCACCGCTTGAATATGTCCAAGTTGTGCTGTCCGTGCCGATGTATAGATTGTTTGCGTCACCTGCTAACGCAGGGTCATTTACAGTGGGTGGGTTTACTAAACTAAAAATTGTCGCAGTCGATGGTGTCGCTGCATTGACATAAACGACTTTAGCATAAGTTGTACCAATGGAGTCAAGCAACTGCTTTCGCGCGGCTGATAGCCCCAAAACGCCAGTTGTCGGATTTTTAGCGAAGTCCGCAGTGTCGATACCAACGCCTAGCTTTGTGCCAGTGTCAATGATACTGCCGTCTGATTCTTTGTTTTTAAACTTTTTTGCTACGGTGTCGTAGAAACTCAAAAAAATATTCATCTTGTCACCTTTTAATAGGCTGCGGCTATTACGCCGCCGCAGCTCAGGCTTTTATAGATTTAAGCGTAATAAGGCACTTTGCCCAGCGATACGCCTGCATCGTCAAATACCTCAAAAAAGCCTTTCGGTTCGCCCAACAAATATGTCGGAGCGGCAACGCCTGCCATAATTGTAGTTGGCAACGTACCGTCTTCTGTTGCCAACGACGCTGGGGCAGTGCTTGCTTGTTTTACTTGTGGGTCAACATACAAGCCTGTCGCATCCGATTTCAATAATTGCGGCGTTTTTGTCGAAACAACAACATTTGCCTGCAACGGTGCGCCTGAAGCTCCATCACCAACAAATTGCACAGTGCTTGTATTTTGTGTCACTACTGGCACTAAATCACCAAGTGGCACGGTAAATACTGTAGCGTCAGTCATAGTCAATACCAAGTCAGTACCGACAATGGTCGCGCTTTGCAAAAACTTATCGGTTGACAATGTACCAAGGTTTACTGTCGCACTGGAGCCATCATTAAATGTGGTCGTCAGTACGCCAGTTGCAGAATCAAACGTTGAAGTACCTGCCACAGCATCCGTAGCTGTTAAACCGATTTTATCGGTTGTACCGAGACGGCGGTGTTTTTTGACACCTGAATCATAAATAATTACATCTTGAGTAATTGTAGTCATTTTTTAAACCTTTTCAAAATTAAGGGTAAATGTAAGTGACGTTGGATATTTCCACGCCATTATTCAGTAGATAAATCTTGCCCAGCTCATGGTTTACATCTAAAGTCAGGGTAGGAGACACTAAAGAATCTATTTGGTCTTGCAAATCGTCTATTTTTAACTGGTATGACGCTGCTTGTGCTGATAAAAGCCCATCAACCTGTGCTTTGGTGTAATAGTTGGCTTTCTCACTTGACCATATCGGGTCTGTCTCGCTGCCACCACCGCCACCGCCTTGGTCTACTATTTCTGATAGCAGGACTAAAGCCTGCTCAACGTTTTCGGCACTTTCAATCCCTTTCGGATTCGCGCTTGGGCTTATCTTTACATTTTTAGCATCCATTACTTACTCCAATTCACTGAATATACAGCCATGCATCTACACCTTGCCGTCTCTTTTGCGGGTGCCGAATAGTCGCGCGGATAACTCATAGAGTACCCGCCAACAGTAAAAAAACCACCGAGCAGCACCTTTTGCCCGTCAGCAGCTTTGTGTGTTGGTCTTACTTTGCTATCCCCAACCGTTCGCCATGTTTTTGTGACTGCCTTATCTACAATCAAACGCTTTACAATCGCCGCCTTGCCAGCTTCTACCGCAGGGTGAACGCTATCAATTGCGTACGTCTCAGCCCTGTTTGGCCTACGAGAATTCAGGACATTACGCGCCGCAGCCTCAGCCTCAGCCCCTTGCAAGTCAATTGCAGCATCACGCGCCAATTCTTGCGAGTATTGGTACATCCACCCCGCCGCCGCGACCGCATAAATAACCGAATCACGGCTATTGAAAACCTCATTGCCCAGTCCCTCATCAACAGAGTTATCACGCACAAAAGCCCAGCCAATATCACGCGCCCGTCTTAGCTTATCCTCGACTTGCTCGCGCTCCTCTGTCGTCATGTAACCACGCACCGCAGCCCTATCGACAATCAAAAGCGCGGCCAATGTCAAAACAATAGCCTCAGCCTCTAAATCCTCGCGACCCTGCTCTTCTTGCTCAGGAGTCATCTGTCACCTTCGGCATTACGCCCGTTTGTTGTGACTCACCGAGGGAATCAAGCGGAACCAATCGCGCCTCTACCAATACCTCATCGCCGCCAGTTGTTTCATCAAGGCCAAGCTGTGCGCGTAGCTCGTTCACCGTTTCCACGCCCAACTCTTTGCGCTCTTTGACTTCTCGAATCAGCTTAGAACGCACCTCTGGAATGATTGATTGATTTGTTTTGCACGTATATTCTTTCTTCTCACGACGCGCAATAGCATCACCGAGAATCGAATAAATAAGGTCACACAGCGGCAATACAGTATTGAAAATCAGCATCTCACGCGCTGCCGCCATGTTGTTATCAGTGGCCGCCTTATTGTCAACCAATGGCAATGGCACACCGCATCTAAAGTAAACCTCGCGTCGGCAATTCTCATACAACTGCGAAAAGTCCATATCGCGCGGTGTCAAGCCCATCTCTTTGACGTCTACGCCGCCCTCGCCAGTGTTCACGCCTAAAATGCCGCCATAGCCTTTGGAACGAATCACGCGCTCAATGCTTTGAATTCGCCCTCGCATTTCATCATCGCTTATGCCGTCTTTAAAGCCAAGCAACGTACTCATGCGCCCGCCATTTTCAATTAGTGCGCCGTTGCGATTCAAGCCTTTCGACAAAATAGCCAGCTCTTCTCGCACGCTGTTTAATATGCCGCGACCGCTTGGATGTTCAACAACAACAATCTCCTTGAGTTTGTCGGTGCTGATGTATCTGTGTGAGTTTTGTGAATCGTCAAGATAATATGTATCTGCGTAATCGTCGTTTGTGATTCTTATTTCGACAACATCGCCGAAGCTGTTTGTGCGCTCGCCTATTTTTTCAAGGTCAATTTTGTGTAGCT
>CANHIS010000195.1 GCA_947460255.1 Bacteroidota bacterium | reverse complement strand
TTGGCAACTAGAAGTTGGAACGGCTAGTGGCGGTACAAATAGAGTGGCGGTAACTGGAGTAGGTACATGGATTTTTGAAACGACAAATAATGTAATAAGTGCTAATGTTTGGACAAATATATGTTTTGTTAAACCGGGTAATGGGATACAGGGAGGTACACTTTACATAAATGGAATTCCCATCTCAGGTGCTACAACAGCTTATACTATATTAAACAACTCAGATGACAAAGTTGTAGGATCTGGAACCAATTTAAGTCAATTTTTCCCCGGAAGAATAGAAAATGTATGTCTTTACAACAGAGCTCTATCAGCTGTAGAAATAGAAAGTAATTTTAAAGCATATCAAAAACGATTTAATATTTAGATATTTATAACAGACCCACTTTAGGGAAAGTGAACTAAAGAATAATATGGCATATGAATTTATAGCGCGCAACGGTGTAATTGCGCAAAGTAACTCCACAATTAGTGGTTCTTTGATAGTAACCGCATCGGTTACTTCTCCTTCATTCACTGGTAGTTTATTTGGAACTTCGAGTTGGGCGGTGAGTGCTTCACGTGCTAATTCTTCATCATATGCTCATACTGCTTCTTACTTAGTAGGATATGCAGATGCATTCCCTTATACTGGTTCTGCTATAATTTCAGGTTCACTAGCTGTTACGGGCTCAGTAAATATAACAGGTTCATTAACTTTAAATGGAAATCCTAATGGATTTCAAGGTACTCAAGGTCGTCAAGGACCACAAGGAAATCAAGGTCCATTAGGACCTCAAGGAAATCAGGGTCCGTTAGGACCACAGGGTAATCAAGGACCTCTTGGTCCACAAGGTAACCAAGGTCCTCAAGGTAATTTAGGACCTCAAGGTTTAGCTGGAGAACAAGGTATTCAAGGATCTCAAGGACGTCAAGGTCCACAAGGAAATCAAGGACCAACTGGTGATCAAGGTGCTCAAGGATCAACAGGATTCCAAGGTAATCAAGGTCCACAGGGAAATCAAGGACCTCAAGGTAATCAAGGTCCTACTGGTTTAACAGGAGCTCAAGGAAATCAAGGTCCTCAGGGTAACCAAGGACCAACAGGTGATCAAGGTGCACAAGGACGTCAAGGACCACAAGGAAATCAAGGTCCTCAGGGTAATCAAGGACCACAAGGAAATCAGGGTCCAAATGGACCTCAAGGTAACATAGGTCCATTAGGTCCTCAAGGTAACCAAGGACCAAATGGTCCACAAGGTAATCAGGGTTCTCAAGGTAATCAAGGTCCTCTTGGTCCACAAGGAAATCAAGGACCTCAAGGTAATCAAGGACCTAACGGTCCTCAAGGTAATCAAGGGCCATTAGGCCCACAAGGAAATCAGGGTCCAAATGGATCTCAAGGTAATCAAGGTCCACAAGGAAATCAAGGTCCACAAGGAAATCAGGGTCCATTAGGTCCTCAAGGAATAACAGGCCCACAAGGTAATCAAGGACCACAAGGTGTTCAAGGTCCTCAGGGTAACCAAGGCCCTCAAGGTAATCAAGGTCCAACAGGTCTTCAAGGTCCGCTTGGACCACAAGGAAATCAAGGTCCTCAAGGTAACCAAGGTCCGAATGGTCCACAGGGTAATCAGGGTCCATTAGGCCCATTAGGACCTCAAGGAAATCAAGGTCCATTAGGACCACAAGGTGTTCAAGGACCTCAGGGTAATCAAGGACCACAAGGTAATCAAGGACCACAAGGTTTACAAGGTTTACAAGGTATATTAGGACCTCAAGGTAACCAGGGTCCTCAAGGTAATCAAGGACCAACAGGTGCTCAAGGAAATCAAGGTCCTATAGGAGCACAAGGTCGTCAAGGCCCACAAGGTAATCAAGGCCCGAACGGTACTCAAGGAAACCAAGGTCCTTCAGGTCCTCAAGGTAATCAGGGCCCACAAGGAAATCAGGGTCCACAAGGTACACCAGGAAATCAAGGAGCAGCAGGACAAACTACTGGTAATGCTTATTTATATACTCAAGGTGCTGCTTCATCAACTTGGACAATTAATCATAACTTACAAGTAGCATATCCTGCTATTACTGTATATGATGGTAACAATAAAGTAATTATTCCTGCTTCAATTACAAGTAATACAATCAATCAGACTACTATTACTTTTGAAGTTCCAGAAACAGGTAATGCTATATTCACATTTGGTGTAGGTACTGGTGTTAATGGTCAACAAGGATTCCAAGGTGCTCAAGGTCCACAAGGATTTCAAGGTCCTAATGGAACTCAAGGTAATCAAGGACCACAAGGATTAGGACCTCAAGGTGCTCAGGGTAATCAAGGTCCACAGGGTAATCAAGGTCCGCAAGGAAATCAAGGTCCAACAGGTGATCAAGGTACACAAGGACGTCAAGGTCCTCAAGGTAATCAAGGTCCACAGGGTAACCAAGGTCCGAATGGTCCACAAGGTTCTCAAGGTAATCAAGGTCCACTTGGTCCACAGGGTAATCAAGGACCATTAGGTTTCCAAGGTAATCAAGGTAACCAAGGACCAAATGGCCCTCAGGGTAATCAAGGTCCATTAGGTTTCCAAGGTTTCCAAGGCAATCAAGGACCTCAAGGTAATCAGGGTCCTCAAGGTAATCAAGGACCACAGGGAAATCAAGGTCCAACAGGTTTTCAAGGTAACCAAGGTCCAATAGGTCCTCAAGGTAATCAAGGCCCGACTGGTTTTCAAGGAAATCAAGGTCCTCAAGGTAATCAGGGGCCAATCGGTCCACAAGGAAATCAAGGTCCACAAGGAAATCAGGGACCAATAGGTCCACAAGGAAATCAAGGTCCAACCGGTTTCCAAGGTCGTCAAGGCCCTCAAGGTAACCAAGGACCAACAGGTGATCAAGGTGCACAAGGACGTCAAGGTCCTCAAGGTAACCAAGGCCCTCAAGGTAACCAAGGACCAAATGGTCCTCAGGGTAATCAAGGACCTACAGGTTTCCAAGGTTTCCAAGGTAATCAAGGTCCTACAGGTTTACAAGGTTTTCAAGGAAACCAAGGTCCAACTGGTCCTCAAGGAAACCAAGGTCCTCAAGGAAATCAAGGTCCAATTGGTCCACAAGGTAACCAAGGACCAAATGGTCCTCAGGGTAATCAAGGACCTACAGGTCCACAAGGTAATCAAGGTCCAACTGGTTTCCAAGGTAACCAAGGTCCAATTGGTCCACAAGGATTCCAAGGAAATCAAGGTCCAACAGGTCTTCAAGGTTTCCAAGGACGTCAAGGACCAACAGGTCCACAAGGTGATCAAGGTATTGTAGGTCCACAAGGTGCACAAGGTCGTCAAGGCCCACAAGGTAACCAGGGTCCACAAGGTAATTTAGGACCACAAGGTAATCTAGGACCACAAGGTTCTCAAGGTAATCAGGGACCAACAGGTTTCCAAGGTAATCTAGGACCTCAAGGTAACCAAGGACCAACAGGACCACAAGGTAGTACTGGTGCTCAAGGTAACCAAGGTCCAACAGGTCCACAAGGTTCAACAGGTCCTCAAGGTAACCAAGGTCCTCAAGGTATTTTAGGACCACAAGGAAACCAAGGTACTACACCATCAACTGCTGATTTTATTACTAATACATCAGATACTTATTCATCGACTCCTAAAGTAACTAAAATAGTAACTTTAACACAATCTGAATATGATCTTATAGGTACTAAAGATACAAATACGTTATATATTATAACTTAATAATGGGTGAAATTTATAGAGGGATAACGGGATTAGACACAGTAGGTCAAGCAAAATTTGGAACTAGTACTGTTTCTAGAATGTATGTGGGTACAACTCAAGTATTTCCTAAAGGATATCCAATTAATGATTATTTAGTTGTATGGAACAGTTGTACCAATTATACTTATGGTGCATCAATATGGACTGATTTATCAGGAAATGGAAATCATGCTACTATAAATGGTAGTCCTATGAATGTTAATCCATCAGGATATACAGGAATTAAATTTAATGGTACAAATAATTATTTAACTTATCCACCTCCAGCACCGTTTGTTAATTTAATAAATTCTCCAGATCCAACTGCTAATGATTCTACAGGTAATTTTACATTACAATTTTATGGATATCTATTTGGAGCTTCAATAACTCCTCCTTATAGTCCACCTAAAGATCTTTGGTGTAAATCAAATCCAAATACAGGATGGGATACAGTATGGGAACCAAATTATGGTAATTTT
>CANHIS010000194.1 GCA_947460255.1 Bacteroidota bacterium | reverse complement strand
ATACAATTTCTCCATTAATGGTTTGAACACCAGAAAAGCCCCTTGCATTTGGCGCTTCAATGGTAACTTCCTGCGCTGAGAGTATCGATTGCGTTGCAATCAGAAGGCACAGTAACGTATGTTTTATTTGTTTCATGTTTGTTTGGTTTATTAGGTGAAGTTAGTATTAATCGACACGCAGTATGTGTATATTAAAAATTGGTTCAATTGTCTGCAACCCTTATTAAATTGAACAAAACACAGTATATTCGAAAAATGAAAACGATTTTCTTTTTTACGTTTATTGGGATTGCTTTATTCGGTAATGCTCAAGTTAATTCCGATCATTATACCCAAGAAATTCTACTACACCGCTTAAATTCGAGAAAGGAATTAATCACAGAATCCAAAGCGCCAATTCAAGTCGCTGATACAGTATTGCTAGATTATTTTTCTCCTAATATTACTTGGAAAATACGTGCAGAAATTGTTTTTACTCCTAACGATTCTGTATTTCAAATGCCGACATCTTCAGGAAAAACGAAACCTTACAAGCGATTTGCAATTGCGAAAATGAAGCACGATAATCAGGAATTTGAATTGAGTATTTATCAAAATCAAACATTCCTAAATAATCCCGATTTAAATGATTATTTATTCATTCCATTTTTGGATGCAACAAACGGAGAAACAACCTACGAAGGAGGAAGATACATTGATTTACGAATCCATGAATTAGAAAATGGACTTGCAGAAATAGACTTCAATAAATGCTACAATCCTTATTGCGCATACAGCAGTGGCTACAATTGTCCGGTTCCACCAGTGGCAAATAGATTAAAATTACCGATTGAAGCCGGTGAGAAAAAGTTTCGTAAAAGCAATCACTAATTCATCTAAATTGATTTATAACTACAATCTAATCTCATAAACATCTCTGCTGTTTCTCAAAATACTCGAATAATAAAAACCACCAGGTTGAGGAATAATTTCTGCAAGATCGAAAAGCAGAACATCTTTAGGTAGAGCTTCAAAAATTAGGGTAAATGAATATGGATTATTAGCTTTTGCCTCAGTCCATGCAGGTGCGATAGAAATATTTTCGGCGTGAATTAACCGACTTTTATGCGCTGAAGTTCTTGAAACCAAATAGGTAGTTCTCCAAACACGGATAGCAAATTCTTCAGGTTGTGGTGGACAAAACACATGCACAATTATTTGCCCTTGTTCTTCAGTTTGTTGGAGTAAATCCACTAGCGCTTCTGGATCGACAAGGTTCTTGCGGATTTTGATCTTTTCGGGAACAATGGTCAGTGGCATAAAAGAAGCAAAATGAATTATTGGAATATTGGTATTATTCCAGGTTAATAAACCAACGATTTACTGAATTGTTTCAGGCCTTTTTCGAAATCAATCTCCCTCCAAGCCAAGCAAATGGAATGTAAGCGAAAAGCAAATCTGAAATCACGAATCCAATTGGTGCAGTTACCAAAGTTACCATCCAAATGCCTCCAGCAAGGAAAAATAATCCAATGAGTAAAGCCAAATTCATTTTGTTGTTTGAAGCAATTCTCGCGGTGAGCAGGGCGCCAAAGAATGTTCCAAGTGCATGTGCTAAAAATGGGAAAATGAAATGCTTGGCTTCCATTAAATGCATCGCTGCTTTCAGGCCCTCTTCTGTGCGTGTGTCGAAACCTTCAGGTGGAGGAATTATTGATCCACTAATTTCGATAATGCTCATATTTACTGCGCTTCCCACAATTAATCCAGCAAATACTGCAAGAATATTTCTTAAAATTGGATTCATCACCAAGTGTATTTTGGCTCAAATGTAATGTTTCAAAAACACTTCAAAAAGATCAGTCCGATATCCATAAAACAAAAAATGGGGGCTCCAATTAAGGAACCCCCATTTTACTTGTGGTTGAAGAGTAATTACTTCACTAAGCGCTGAACAAATTGTTCATTTGCATTAGATACGCGTACAGTGTAAACTCCGCCTTCAAGTGCATTTACTGATAAGAAATACTGAGCATTCACACCATTTGAAGAGAATGAATCAGCAATTACCAAGCGACCTGCACCATCGAACAATTCTACTTTGAACGTTTCACCATTGCGAGATCCGTCTAATGAAATCACTGTGAAATCAGTTGCTGGATTTGGATACATGTTCATTTCAATGGTTTCATCTGCAATTGTTGTATTATCGAAAGATGCCATTCTTGCACCTGAAACGCCACAAGGACCATTCATTACAACTACTGCATCCACATCGAAACCATCAGCCGTTCCACCGAAACTAGCAGTGTTTGAGATGTCGGTAATTTTGATGTACTGAGCATAAGGTACTGAACCAAGATCGATAGTTCCATCTAAGCAAAGTGCTCCAAGATCAGTGAAATTAACACCATCCATAGATACTGAAATGGTTGCATGTTCAGGATAGTTCTGGCAAGCTGGGTTGCCGAAGCTGGTTTCAATCACACGAATATCATCCCCTGAAAGGTTAAAGATCACGAAATCATACTTCAAGGTTAGAGATCCACCAAATCCAAGTGATACAAAGTTGTAAGTATCGTTGCTTTGCGGAGCGCCAAGTGCATTGTTAGCATTCGAGCGAATTACAGGCACGTTGTTACCATTTTTGCATTTGCCAGGATTGTAAGTGATCACTTCAGTTGCAGAACAAGGAGTGAAATCTTCAGGAATTGGAAGGAATTCTACACCTGGGTGCAAACATTCGATTGCATTTACATCGTAACCATCTGCGTCCATTGGGAACAAGCTCGCATCAGAAGCATCAACAACTTTGATATACTGAGCCCATGCAAGACCACCAAGATCGAAGGTGTTCGACATACAAGTACGACCAAGGAATACGAAATTCAAACCATCCTGCGAAGCAAATACATCAGCAGTTTCAGGGTAATTTGCACAAGTAAAGTTCCAAGTAGTTTCGCTAACGCGGATATCATCTCCTGCACCGTTCGCAATTGGACTTCCGAAGTCAACAGTGATTTGACCACCAAAACCAAGAGAAAAGAAATCTACCACACCAACAGTTGAAACTTCAGGCGCGCCAAGTGCTTTCTCAGGATTACTGCGGATAGCGATCACATCAGATCCATCAGCACGCTTACCTTGATTGAAGCTTACAACCACGTTTGCATTGCAGTTTGGAGCTGAGTAACGACCATGGATACATTCAATTGCATCAACATCGTAACCATCTGAAACTTGATTGTTAGAGAATTGTGCAGGATTCGAGATATCAACAATTTTCACAAATTGGATGTAGTCGCCAAACGCAGCACCGAAATCAACTTCACCACCCATATCAATCGTTCCAACTGGCACATATCCAAGACCATCTTGAGATACTAGGATTTGTGCTTTCTCTGCATTTGGAGATGCTGAAGATTCCCAGATTTTCAAGTCCATACCAGGACCGTTAGCGATTGGATCAGCGAAACGAAGTTCTACAGAACCACCAAATCCAAGTGAGAAGAAGTTTTGAACTGGAGCGATTATAGCAGGAGATTGACCGTTTGGAGCTCCAAGTGCATTATTAGGAATTGAACGCTCAGGATTAACTGCAGTTCCAAGCTTGGTTAAGCCTTGTGTGTAATTGTACACTTCAACAGCGTAGCAACCATTTACGATTTCATTTACAATTACTTCAACTGTTACAACTGAATCACATCCTGCTGCATTAGTTAAAGTTGATGTGTAAACACCAACTTCAGAGATAGTTTGTCCGTTGAAATTGTAAACATCTCCACGGTTGATACTCACTGCAAAACTGTTTGTAGAAGCAACATTTACAGTTAAATTGAGCACATATTCCTGACAATCAGCAGCAAAGTTGAATGTTCCTGAAGAAGCGTATGTTTCTCCATTAACAGACCAAACGTACGTGCTGCAAGTAGAAGCATTTGTAACGATAGCTGGATTTGGTTCTCCAGTTACATTCCACTCGCAATTTAAGGCATCAAAAGAAGCAGTTTCATAACAAGCAGTTGAAGGTGCAGCTGGCATTGATCCAGTTACAGTCCACTCGCAATTTAAGGCATCAAAAGAAGCAGTTTCGTAACAAGCAGTTGAAGGAGCAGCTGGCATTGATCCAGTTACAGTCCACTCGCAATTTAAGGCATCGAAAGAAGCAGTTTCGTAACAAGCAGTTGAAGGTGCAGCAGGCATTGAACCAGTTACATTCCACTCGCAATTTAAGGCATCAAAAGAAGCAGTTTCGTAACAAGCAGT
>CANHIS010000193.1 GCA_947460255.1 Bacteroidota bacterium | reverse complement strand
TTTATTGCGACAAAGTCGATTCATTGCTAATTTATGACAACTCAACAGCAGAATCTGAATTGATCGCAGAAAAAGAAATTGAAAACGAGACATTTACAATCCATAATTCTCAAAAGTTTACCACAATAAAAATAATCTCCAATGAGCAATAATGAGAAGGAAATACTAAAAGAAAAAATAAAAAGAGCAATCAAAATTTCTTCTCAAAAATTAATTGAAAAGAAAAAAGCACTTGGACAGAAACTTGTAATAAGCGAAGGAGGAAAAATTAGAGTTATTGAGCCTTAAAAGGTAAGCACAAGCATAACCCTAAAATAGTATGCACCTGGGTGCATACCGTTAACGACAATGCCCAATCTTTACAGAACAGGCCTAAGCATGCGCCAGAAGATTTTGGTTATCTTTGTTAAGCTTGATAAGTAAATGAAACAGCGCGTTTATACGATTATTTTAATAAAAGGGAGAGGAATTGGCGAAGGACTCAAAGAATCCACTATCCCAAGTTCGGAAATTCAACATAGAGCAATTGAAGAAGTAATAGCATACAACCATCAGAAGTTAGCTCATCATAAATCAAAACTAATTGGCCAATCCTAACCTATCTGGCATAACGGCTATCAACCTATTGAGAAATTGGTTTATGTGCGATTCGATAATCTTTTAAAGTTATGCATCATAACAAAATACCATCGTAAAATTTAGAACCATCATGAAGAATGCATGCCGCCTAATTATTTCAATTTCTAGCATTTTTCTTGGGTGTAACAACAGCACTGAGACAACAACACCCAAAACGGAAGATGTTGTAGAAAGTGTTTATGCTTCTGGAATCGTGAAAAGTGAAAATCAATACGAGGCCTACAGCAAAGCAAGCGGCATCGTAGAAATGATTTTTGTGAAAGAAGGCGAACGGGTAATCAAGGGAACTCCCATCTTTCAATTAGAAAACATAAGTTCTACGTTATCTGCCGATAATGTGCGCCTTCTCGCTTTAGCCAATGACTACCAGCTAAACAAAGAAAAACTTGCAGATGCGAAGAACATTGTGGAGTATGCTCAGAAAAAAAAGGCCAACGACTCTTTGATGCTGGCCAGACAGCAAGCATTGTGGCGTCAAAACATTGGTTCTAAAATAGAATTGGAACAAAAAGAGCTCAGTTTTGAAAACGCGAAAGTAAACTTGAAAAAGGCTCAAGTTGCCTATGAAGACATCCAGCGGCAACTAAAATTAGCTGCTGATCAAAGCAAGAATAACCTTAAAATAGCTCAGGCCAGCGATAATGACTTAACGATTAGAAGCGAGGAAGACGGATGCGTGTACAAAATAAATGCAGAAAAAGGAGAACTGGTTACCTCGATGAAACCGCTTGCAGTTATTGGCAGGGAGGCCTTTATTATGGAATTGAATGTAGATGAATTTGATATCGTTAAAATTAGGAATGGACAGAAAATAATCGTAAAAATGGACAGTTATAAAAATCAAGTATTTGAAGCTAGCGTTCGCGTGATTTATCCGATGATGGACGAACGGACTAGAACGTTTAAAGTAGAGGCCGTTTTTTTGAAACAACCCCCAAAACTGTATCCCAACCTTACCCTAGAAGCCAATATTGTTATCAACGAAAAGAAAAACGCGTTAACCATTCCTTCTAATTATTTAGTGAACGATTCGACCGTAATACTTGAAGATGGAACAATAAAAACATTGAAAATAGGATTGAGAGATTACAACATTGCTGAGGTTATAAGTGGTATCGACAAAAACACGAAAATAAAGAAGCCCCAAAATTGAAAACGAAGCACATTTTTGAAATCGCCAAGGCTTTGTTACTGGCAAGGTCGAAACAAACATTTGTTGCTGCCATTGGTGTTACCTTTAGTGTTGCTTTTTTTATCTCATTACTTGGGTTTATGCAGGGGTTGAATACGCTTTTGGATGGGTTGGTTTTGAATCGAACACCCCATATTAGGCTATACAATGACATCCAACCATCGGCCATACAACCCATAGATTTAGACACTACATACAAGAATCACCACAATTTTATAAGTTCACTAAAGCCCTCCAAATCCAGCAAAGAAATTTACAATGTAGAGCGCATTATGAAACAACTAAATAGCGACGACAGAGTTTATGGAGTGGCTCCTAAAGGTACCGCTCAAGTGTTTTATAACTTAGGGAATATTGAATTAAATGGACTTATCAATGGCATTGATGCAGTGCAAGAGACAAAGCTTTTCAATTTTAAGAATTATGTAATTGAGGGTGATTATTTGGATTTGAACAACAGGTCGAACAGCATTATTTTAGGCAGTGGGGTTGCCGATAAGATGCTTGCAAAAAAAGGGGATATTATTCAGGTTACTACCAAAAATGGGGAGCAGTTTTCATTGAAAATAATTGGTTTATTCCAGTCGGGAATTGTTGAAATAGATAAAGTACAGAGCTATGTAAGTTTGGCTACTTGTCAAAAATTGTTGGGCGAATCCAATAATTATATCAGCGATATTCAAATAAAACTCCATGAAATAGACAAGGCCCCGGAAATAGCCAAGGAGTACGAACAGCTGTTTGGAATAAATGCGGAGGATATACAAACCGCAAACGCTCAATTCGAAACAGGTAGCAGCGCACGAACCATTATTTCTTTTGCGGTTGGCATAGTGCTTTTAATTGTGGCAGGGTTTGGTATTTACAACATCCTAAACATGATGATTTACGAAAAAATGGATACCATCGCTATTCTAAAAGCCACCGGATTTTCGGGAGCCGATGTAAAAAAGATTTTTATTACCATCTCTTTAAGCATTGGTGTTGGGGGCGCTTTGGCAGGAGCTTTTGTAGGATTTTTGTTTTCTGTTGGGATCAACAATATTCCTTTTGACTCAGTTGCTGTGCCAGGCGTTGATACTTACCCAGTAGATTATGGCATCCAATACTACTCGATAGCCGTTGCCTTTGCGGTGGCTACTACCTATTTTGCGGGATGGTTTCCATCGAGAAAGGCAAGTTCTGTAGACCCGGTCGAAATCATTAGAGGCAAATAGAATGGAGAATAAAATTGTCTTAGAAAGCAAATCGATATTTAAATCGTTTTCTGATTCCATGCAGATTGATGTTTTGAAAGACATCTCCTTTGTTATAAACCGGGGCGAGTTTGTTTCCATAACGGGTAAATCGGGATGTGGAAAATCAACCTTACTTTATATCCTTTCTACTATGGATACCAGCTATAAAGGAGAGCTTTTAATAGATAATGAATCTATGAGAAATAAATCTGAAAAGGAGTTGGCCATGGTGCGGAATGAAAAAATAGGATTTGTGTTTCAGTTTCATTACCTGCTCAATGAGTTTAGTGTATTGAAAAATGTGATGCTCCCTGGTTTTAAACTCAACAAAATAGCGGAAGGTGAATTGGAGCACAACGCCTTTGAATTGTTGAAAAAATTGGGGATAGAGAAATTGTCAAATAAAATGGCGTATCAAATCTCTGGCGGTGAAAAACAACGGGTAGCCATTGCCCGGGCAATGATCAATGACCCCTTAATGCTTATGTGCGACGAGCCAACTGGTAATTTAGACAGCAAAAACACCGAGATTGTTTTTGAGATTTTTAATGAACTCGTGCATTCATTTAATAAAACAATATTGGTCGTAACGCACGACCTCGGATTTGCAAAAGATACCCAGAGAACAATTGCAATGGAAGATGGACAGATAGTTAGTTAGGTTAAAACACTTGCGTTAAAGAAAAAGCATAAATACCGAACAAGTAAACTTTGTGCTTTGTAACCTACTCTAAGCTGGCATGCAGTTTTCGTCTCCGAAGTACTTGGATATTATGTCATTAAGAGATTGTTTGTTCGAATAATGACTATAAATTGACTTGGATACGATTTGTTGAAACGCATGCAAATATGATAGAATTGACGCAAATAAAATCTGACGACGATTGCAATTAAACCAATTAAAACAGAAGAGGATTATCAAGAATCTCTTAGAAGACTTGATGTCATATTGGACGCAGAGAAAGGGACATCTAAAGGAGACGAATTACAAATAGAAAAGTCAAGCCACTTACAATGCACAAGTGCAAGCCGAAAAGGGTAAAAGCCTTTGTCCAAAACCCTACTGTGTGTAAATTATAATCTAAAGTATTTAAGGCAAAAGTCTTCAAAATTTTACCCACAAACCGATAATCACATCCCTTACTTTGTAACCATTTCCAATTACAAAAGCATGCAAAGCTTATTTGCTGCGCGTATACCGCTTCTTTCGCATTGCAATAAGAAATAATCCAGCTAACAACA
>CANHIS010000192.1 GCA_947460255.1 Bacteroidota bacterium | reverse complement strand
TTGATTATTCTTCTTGTAAGAATTGATGACTTCATCTTTCAATTTTTTGTTAATAGAAAGAACAAGTTTTTCAATTGCCTTGTACTTTTCCTTTTGTTTTTGATTAAGCGGTTGATACCAACTTGAATATTTTGATTCAAATGTTTGCATATAATATTATTTATTCCTCCTCTAAATTCAAACCTAATTGCTTCGCAGATTCGTAAACAATTCAAATCTCTTCAAGAACAACCAATTCATTTTGTCAATTCAGGTAGTGGGCCATCCCATATTATTAAATCTTCCAAAAAGAGTAAATATTCATTTACTATTCCATCACCATTTGAAGTATACATAAAAACACTTTCATCATCTTTAATGTCTTTAAGTTGGAAATACATTTCATCATACCAACCATAAGGTTTTAACTCATAGCTACCACTACTTGAAAATCGTTCTTTTATAATAAGTATCATTCCCCGGTCAGGTCTTGGTTGTCCCGGTGACCTTCTTTTACCCCTGCAATTTCCACCTACAAAGTAACTGCTTAGCAAGTCATTTGCATATATGTAATTCCTTGATTTATCAAGGCCTTCAATGAATTCTTTTTTTGTCATAGTTTATAAATTAGTTTATTTGTATTTCTATATGCTAGACCGTTTCAGGCAGAAATATTTGGATGGTTTGTGGTTTCATATTTTAGTACTCATTTAACGGCAACCTGTTTAATTCATCTTTAAGCATTCTCCAGTTTGGCATGTAGTGATCCAATAAAGCGATAAAACGTTTATTATGCGATTTCTCTAATAAATGAACCATTTCATGGACAACGATATATTCAATGCAATGAATTGGTTTTTTCGCTAATTCAAGATTGAGCCAAATACGCCCTGCCTCGGAATTACAAGTTCCCCATTTAGTTTTCATTTTTTTTACGCCAAATTCTTTGACTTTTACACCAAGAATTGGCTCCCATTTTTTAATGAGTTGATCCATTAGCGTTTTTAGTTCTACACGATACCATTCACTAAAAACAGTAGCCCTTTTTTCTGTCGGTGCTTCCGGACGAATGTGCAAAACGAGTTTATCTGCCTTTCGTTCAATGAAATGACCTGAAGTTGATGCTTCAATGAATAATTTGTAACGTTCTCCGAAAAAATAGTGAGATTCATTGGATATAAATGATCTCGGACTTTCACGTTCTTGATTCTTGAATTTTTCTATGCGTTCTCTTAACCAATCAAGTCGTGAAATTACATACATGCGTAATGTATCCAGATCATATTTTTCAGGAACCGAAAGGGTTACTTCACCTATTGGTGGATGAACACTTAGGTGTATATTCTTTATTGGCTTGTAAGTTACCTCTACAGTAATTTCTGCTACTTGAATCGACGGCATTAGTATTCTTTTTGTTCCTTAACTATTTCGAATAGAGAATTCACTTCTTCCACACGGTTAATAATCGAATAAATGGCCTTTTTAATTTCATTTTCTGCGGCCAAATTACCTCTCCAATCTGCCCTACGACTATCAAGAATTGCTTCATTCACATCGAGCGCTAATTGTTCGTTCTTACCCAAATTATTGTACAAAGCACGTAAGGCATGTGTTTTAATTGATGGCGGCAGGACATCTGCAGTTCCTCTTTTAATGTCATCAATTAATTTTCGGATTTTTTCCAGGTATGCTTCGTATTCTAATGCATTTTCTTTTCGTTCTTTCACAAGCTGATCCAATACCTTAGACATCTCAGAATAGAATTTAGGGTCGATCAAATGGTCCTTAATAATCTTTGCACGAACATTATTTTCCAATGTTTCTGCAATTGCAGGATTGCTTGAACGAATCACAGATGACAAAGAATTTATCGCATCATGGATACCATAGGTAACAACGATATCTAAGAGTGTCATATCTTCAAAGCTCTGCACTACCTCAGCTGGCTTTGCGTTGACATATTTATCCAATAATCCCTGCATATCGGCTTCAAAAGTCTTTAAATCCAATTTTTCTCCACTCGCACTTTTTACAATCTCTCGTACCTTAATATACTCCTCAACTTCTTCATCAATCCTTTCAATCTCTTGTTTAGTATATCCTGCTTCCGTTAATTCACCAGCAATATTTGCATAGGCCCGAACTAAACTGACGACAGCTTGATACAATTTCATTCTTTTTCCTTCTCGTTCTTTGAGGTCTGACTCTATCTCAGTATTTCCACAGAAATAATTGATATATTCTTCAGTGCCTTTCGGAGGAAGAACGTTTTCACAAATCAATGCGACTTTTTCTAATGCATCTTCCAATCGCTTTTTAGCTGCTTTTAATCGATCCTTCATTAGAACCTGGCACTCCTCTTTCGTGAAATTCTCCGTATCGAGTTCGGAAGTGTAAACACTAATGGCACCATTTACTTCATCTAAAAGATCCATGTAATCTACGATGTAACCGAATTCCTTGTCATCAGTATCCAAGCGATTCACGCGGCATATAGCTTGGAAGAGACCTTGGTCTTTCATTGATTTATCGATATACAGATAACTGCATGAAGGGGCATCGAAACCGGTCAAGAGTTTGTCTCGAACTATGAGCAGTTTCATGTTGGCAGGTTCTTTTATAAATTTTTCTTTTGCCCAGTCTTCGTAAACCTCTGCTTTGGATTTTCCTGCCTGTTCATTCACGTCCTTTAGGATGCGATCGTACGTATTATAAATGGACTCTTTTTGGGTTTCGGTTGCTTCGCCATTGTCTTCCGTAACGATATCTCTAGTGCTTGGATTGTAAGATGTGACGACAGCAACTTTTCCTCTTAATGAAGAGCTCTGAAATAATTCATAATACCTGCAAGCATCATAAATGCTTTTGGCTACAAGCATAGCATTTCCTCTTTGGGATGATAGGCGTTCTTTAACTCCAAAGTCAAATTCAATATCATTTACAATTTTCTGAAGTCTATCCTTTGAGCTAAGGACATTTTGCATGGTTGCCCATTTTTTCTTCAACAAACTCTTCTGATATTCGTTGAGTGATGCTGTTTTCTTTTCAAACCAAGCATCGATTTTCGGTTGAGATGTAATCTCTTGATCTACATCCCGCGCTTCGTAAACGAGATCTTTAACTATCTCATCGTGAACTGCTTCATTGAACTTGTATGTGTGGATGTAACTACCAAATACATCTTGGCTCGTTTTCTTGTCCTTTTTAAGTAGTGGTGTTCCGGTAAATCCTATGAATGTGGCTTTCTTTAATTTTTCTTTCATGAAAGAATGTAACTTACCACTTTGAGTTCGGTGACATTCATCCACAAAAACAAAGAGATCTCCATGAATTTTTATGTCCTTTTCTTTCAGATCCCTCATGTATTCTTCAAACTCCTTTTCTCCACGTTCTCCCATCTTGTGAACTAAAGAGCACATAAGTCTTGGAGATGTGGCGGCAAACTTTTCCATTAAGTCGCCACCACTTTTTGCCCGGTAGATTTTTTCTCCGGCGTTATCAAAAACATCACGGATTTGTTTGTCTAATTCAGTTCGATCAGTGATTATGCAAATTCGGGCATTATGGTAATTTGCAAGTATCCATTTTGCAAGCAAGACCATGACAATACTCTTGCCAGAACCCTGCGTATGCCAAATAATACCACTTTCTTTTCGATCAATAAAAGGTTGTGCTCTCTTTATTCCGAAGTACTGGTGAGGTCTAGGTAATTTCTTAACACCGGCATCAAACAATACGAAGTCACGTATTAATTCCATCAACCGTTCCTTTGAACATATTTTGTTCAGGTATTTATATAAAGGCAATCTTGAATTGTCATTTATATCTTCTTTCCATTTAAGATAAAATTTTTCAGGCGTTAATATGGTTCCATACCGCAATCCTTCACTCTCATTGCCCGCCAATATGAGCTGCATCGTAGAAAAGAAATCTTTAATAAATCGATCTTGCTGATTGGTGATATTTTGACGAATACCCTCTCCAATATCTACGGAGCCTCTTTTCAATTCTAAAACGACAAGGGCAATTCCATTGACATAAAGAACAACATCCGGACGCTTTTCATGATTTCCTTGATAGGTAACCTCTTCCGCGATTGCGAAATCGTTGTTTTCGAAATTTTCCCAATCAAATAGTTTAACTGTTTCACTTGGTTTGGATGGCTCTTCCTGAACATTAATTCCGGCAATCAGTAATTCATACACTTTTTTGTTTTTTTCATAAAGTGCATCGTTGCTATCATTGGCCACCGTTTTAAGACCATGAATAGCCTTTCCAATTAGTATATCATTGTAGCCTTGTTTTACTAGGTATTTTTTCAACTCACCCTCTTCAATATTACTA
>CANHIS010000191.1 GCA_947460255.1 Bacteroidota bacterium | reverse complement strand
AAGCGCGGCAGCGCGCGGCATCACATTCTTGCCACCGGCGGAAGCCGGCGCCAGCAAATGCGAATAGCCGGGGGCGAGTGCCACCAGCAGCGCAGCCATGGGCTCAGCCAGGCCATGGGCGTAGATTTCAGCCTCGGCGGTCAGTACCTTCGCCACGGATGGCAGCTTGGCGGCGGCAGCAGCGGCGGGGCCGGTGGCGCCGCCCGCGATCAGCACATGCACATCGCCAAGCTTGGCAGCGGCGGCGACCGTGCTGCGGGTTGGCTGGGACAGCGCGCCATCCTGATGATCGGCAAGAACAAGCACCGCCATGGTCAAATCACCTTCGCTTCATTGCGCAGTTTATCAACAAGCTCCTGCACGGAACCAACCTTCTTGCCGGCCTGGCGCTTGGGCGGTTCTTCCACCTTCAGCACGGTCAGGCGCGGCGCGGGGTCCACACCCAGATCAGCCGGCTTCACGGTTTCAATCGGCTTCTTGCGCGCCTTCATGATATTGGGCAGCGACGCATAACGCGGTTCATTCAGCCGCAGATCGGTCGTGATGATGGCCGGCAGCTTCAGCGCCAGCTTTTCCAGGCCGCCATCCACTTCGCGTGTGATGTTCAGCGTGCCATCGGCAATTTCAACCTTGGACGCGAAGGTGCCTTGCGGCCAACCCATCAGCGCCGCCAGCATCTGGCCTGTCGCGTTCATGTCATCATCAATCGCCTGCTTGCCCAGGATCACCAGATCCGGCGCTTCCTTGGCGATGATCGCCTTCAGGATTTTGGCAACCGCGAGCGGTTCCAGCACGCCATCATGTTCCACCAGAATGCCGCGATCAGCCCCCATGGCCAGCGCCGTGCGAATCTGTTCCTGCGCCACGGCGGGGCCCGCGGATACCGCGATGATTTCGGTGGCGATACCCTTTTCCTTGAGCCGCACGGCTTCTTCCACCGCGATTTCGTCAAAGGGGTTCATGGACATTTTGACATTGGCAGTTTCAACGCCCGTGCCATCCGCCTTCACGCGGACCTTGACGTTGTAATCCACCACCCGCTTGACGGGGACCAGAAGCTTCATGATGCAACCATAGCCTTCAGGAAATGAGGGGGACGATTGGCCTCGAGATGCCGCGCGCGGGTTTCAACCCCCTCGCCCGGCATGATTCGTATTAAAGCCCTGCGCCGGGCCGGGCAAGGTAGAGTCAGGCTTTGAGCAGCAAAAGCAGAATGGCGAAAAGCGCCACCGCGATGAACTGAAAGATAATGCGCCAGCGCATCAGCCAATTGGCGGTTTTGGGATTGGCCTTGCCGCCCGCCATGCCCAGAATCCCGGCGAAAAGCACGCCGACTGTAGCCAACATGGCAAGCCCGACCAGAATGGTGAGGATCGTCGTCATGGTGAGAACCTATACATTTTTATGCGCGGGAGACAGCCCCGCCCCGAACAGACCAAGCCAAGGCCGCGCCGATCAGGGCCGTGATGACGCAAAGCGCGAATCCGGCCTCATAACCACCGCTCAAATCCACCAGCAGGGAAAAGAAGGGCGGCGCCACCAGCATGGAAAGGCCGAAAACGAAGCCTGCCGCCGCTGTGGTGGCACCCACCTGCCCCGCCGGCGCCAGCCGCGCCATCTCCGCCAGGAATACGCCATTCCAGCCAATCGCCGTGGCGCCCATCAGCATCCCGGCCAGAATAATCGCCAAGCCTGGCCAGCCTGGCCCGGCCAATAGCAAGGCCAAACCGGCCACCGCCGCGCCAATGCCCAGGCCCGTGAAAACCGGCGCCGCGCCGGTGCGGTCCGCCACCAGGCCCCAAAGCACGCGCCCCGCAACCCCGGCTGCCTGGGCAAGTGCCAGCCTCATGCCCGCTTCGGTCAGGGATGCGCCAAGGCTTGCCACCTGAAACACCACGAAAAAAGTCGAAAAGCAGAATTGAGAAACGCCATAAAGCGCGGACATGATCGTCATGCGGCGCAAGACCGGGAATTGGCGAAGCAGGCCAAGGCTTGAAGCCGCCGCCGCCCAAATCTGCCCGAGCCCCCGAATGGCGGCCTTGGGGTCACGTTCCGCATCCAAAGCCGCCCGCAATGGTTGTAGGCAAAGCGCTGAAATGGCGAGGAAAACCACCACCGCCAGCACCCCCTGGCGCCAGCCAGCGGCCACCGCAATGGGCGGCACGGCGGCGGCAATCAACATGGCACCCGCAGGCACGCCGCATTGCTTCAGGCTGAAGATCAAGCCCCTTCTTCGCGCCGGGGTGCGGGCAGCCAACAAATGGCTGCCGGCCGGTGTCACCGGCCCATGGCCCAGCCCGGCAATGATGGCAGAGGCGAAAAGCGCCGCCGGATGCCCAAGTGCCGCCCAGGAAATGCCAAAGGCCGAGATCAGCATCCCCACCTGCAAGACTCGGATGCCGCCAAAGCGATGGATAAAGGCCCCCGCCAAAGGCCCGGACACCATCGCCCCCAGATAGACCAGCGCCGTATGCACCCCAGCCAGAGACGCGGCGATGCCAAGTTCCGCAGCAATGGCGGGGGCGAGCACCGGCACGGTCAGGAAAACGCCCATCCCCGCCAAATGCGTCCCCAAAAGGGCGACCATGACTGTCCAGACGGAGGGGGAAGCAAGCATGGGCGCGGTGTAACGGCGCCGCTGCCCGCCGGCAATTGGCGCGCGAAGAAGACTTGACCCGCGCCCGGCAATGGGCTCGGAAGCCCGGCATGGGCAATTTCTTGCAGTTTCGCCGATTAATCCCGCTGTTGCTTGGCTGCATCATGCTGGCGGGCCAGGCTTTTGCGCAGCCGGAACCAGGCAATCCGGTACAGCTGGCGCCTGCCCCCGCGGCAGCGCCAGCAGCCAGCAGCGCGGCTTCGCCAGAACTGGAAGCGCTGCTTCGGGTTTTGCAGGATGATGCACGCCGGGCGGAATTGATCCGCGCACTCCGCGCTGCCGCCCCTGAAATGGCAGCAGAGGCACCGCCGGCAGCCAATGCGGAACCTGCCTTGCTCGCGCCCAATACGCTTGGCGCGCAATTGCTTCAGGGGGCTTCCCAGCGCTTGGCGGGATTTTCCGATCAGCTTGTGGCCACGGTACAGGCGATTGCCGATCTGCCGGCGGTGCTTGGCTGGCTGACATCCCTGGCGCAAGACCCAATCACGCAATCGCGCGTGCTTGATGCTTCCTGGAAGCTGCTGCTGGTACTCGGCCTTGGGCTGCTTGCGGAATGGGGCGCGGTTCAGGCGCTGCGCCGGCCGCGTGAACGGCTTGATGCACATGCACCGCCAGAAAACACCGGTTGGGCACGCTTGAAGCGCGTGCCTTTGGTGATGGGGCGCCTTGGCCTTGATTTGGTGCCAATCGCTGCCTTTGCGGTTGTTTCCTATGGGCTGATCAGCGCGGTGCGCCCGCTGCCAAGCACGCAGCTTGTGATGCTGACAGCGAACAACGCCTATATCGTCTCCCGCGTTGTCATGGCGGCGGCGCGGATGCTGCTTTCTCCGGCGTCCACGCATTTGCGCATCATGCCGGTGGTGGATGAAACCGCAGCCTACGCCACCATCTGGCTCAGGCGCATCGTGCTAGTGTTGATTTCAAGCTATGCGCTTTCGGAAGCTGGGCTGCAATTTGGCCTACCTTGGTCGGCCTATGATTCCATCCTGCGCATGGCGCTGCTGCTGATCACGCTGTTTCTGATCATTATCATTTTGCAAAACCGCCAGACGGTGTCTGATCTGTTGCGTGCGCCAGAACTGGCCGAAGGGGAAGAACCGGATCGCGCGCGGCGCTTTTTTCGCATGTTGCGCGACCGGGTTGCTGATATCTGGCATCTGGTGGCGATTGCCTGGCTGATGGCAGCCTGGGGGGTTTGGGCGCTTGAAATTCAGCAAGGGTTTTGGCGGCTGCTGAAGGTTTCCTTCAGCACCATCCTGATTCTTTCGATTGCCAAGCTTGCCGATATGGCCATCCGCCACGTGATCAAGCGTGCCTTTCGCATCACGCCCGAATTATCCACGCGCTACCCTGGGCTTGAAGCGCGCGCCAATCGCTACCTGCCCATTCTGAAGGGTAGTGCCAGCATGGCCATTGGCGGCATTGCCTTGCTGTTCCTGCTGGAAAGCTGGGGCCTGGAAGCCTTCGCCTGGTTCGGCCATGGCAAGCTTGGTAATCGGCTGGTGTCGTCACTGATCTCCATCGCGCTGACCATCACCGTAGCGCTGGTAATCTGGGAGGGGATCAATGCCGCCATCCATCGGCATCTGGAAAAACTCTCCCGCGATGCCAAGGCGGCGCAAGGTGCCCGGGTGCGTACGCTTCTGCCCATGCTGCGCACGGCACTTCTGGCGGTGATCCTGATATTTGTTGTGCTATCCGTACTCACGGAAATCGGCGTCAATGTCGCACCACTTATTGCCGGCGCCGGTGTGGTCGGCATTGCGGTT
>CANHIS010000190.1 GCA_947460255.1 Bacteroidota bacterium | reverse complement strand
TTAACTTAATAGACGACGCTAAACATGTAGAGCCAAAGGCAGCGGACTGACGGACGGGGGTTCAAATCCCCCCGGCTCCACCAATCCATATAAAGCAATGGGGACGGAGGGCGTAAGCGCTCCGTCCCCTTTGCTTGTTATGGATCGGAGATGGGAGGAAGTGAAATTGCACAGTCGGGTTCACAAAACGGCAGGAAAGCCGTTTTGGACGCCGGCGCAGCTGGCGGTGCGCAGCACCGAGCGCCATGGATGGCGCGAGTCAAATCCCCCCCCCCGGCGGGTGCCTCTATACTGAACTTACTACATCAAAAACTCGGCATAAGAAGCTCTCTCACCGAGGCGGCAGCACTCTTCGACCTGGATGTAACCGAAAGCCTTCCGGCACGGGTTTGAACTTATCTCCATCGTGCGGCCACCGCTTGGCTCTGCTTTGAAACGCTCGGAGATCGTCGATATTCAGCGTAGCAGCCACTAGGAAGTCGTTATCTCCGCCACGAACGCGGGCAATATCTCGCAAGAAAGATTCTTTGGCCGGCGAGCGAACGCGGCTATCACCGTATTTACGATTATTCACCAAAATAGTGTAGGCATGGACATCAAGTGCAGCAGATTCAACCAAAGCTGCAAATGTGTCCAAATCTTGGTTCCAGCTTAACACCATCAATGCATCGACCTCACCCTGGAATCTGATCCTTGCTTTGCTATTCTGTAGTTCGGAGCAGACCATGACGCCAAAATAGGCGCCATTATGGAAATAGACGGGCTTGCCGCGCTTACCTCGCAGCGAGGAATGTGCCCATGCTTTACCGTATTTGGAGGTCAGTTCTTTGTCTTCACCTACTGCTGGCTGTAACTTCGGCTGCCATATTTTGACGCTAGCCGGATAACCAAGTCGGTTGTCTGTAAGAACCAGACACGCCTCGCTCAGCAATTGGTCGCCTTCCATATGACGGTACTCGGTGCCTGCGACAAGGCTGATTCCAGCAGCAGTTAACCGCAAAGCAACGCTTTCCACCCACTGTAGCGGAATTGATAGCTCGGGAAATAGTAAGTAGTCGGGACGAGGTTTTAACTTAATCGCCTGATTGACCAGCTCGGAGATTCTTTGATAACGCTCTTTCGACAAATTAGGCTTATTACAAGCAGTAGCGGCCCAGTCCCTGTCCTCAGTTTTTAGGTTGGTCAGCGCGATTGTTATTTTCTGTTTTCTTTCTGTACCTACCTTCAAAAACCGCCTGCTTTTTTTCTTTTCTGATGGCTCCTCATCATCTTGCTCAATGGCCAGCAAGGTAGGTTTGATCCATACCCCCCGAAGAGCTTGGGTATACTGAGCCCAGATAACGGCGGGCCGCTCCTCACTAAGTTGGCCGTCGGTCTTACGTAAACCCACACATTCTGGTGCAAGCTCTGATATTTCGGCTGGCGTAAGTGCGCGAGTAGGAAACAAATATGGCAAATAGCTTTCCTTTTTACGCTTGCCCTTATCTACCGCACCCAATCGACTGCTGCGTGTGGATTGTAAAAAGGCCTTTAGAACTTCAACATTTACTAGCTCGGTCGATTCAAGCAACTTCAGTATTTGGTTCTCTTTTCCGTCGTCACGTCTCCCGACCAACTGCCCCGCAGATTTACTACGCAGGATTTGCTTGTAGGGCTGTTTCGCTAAATCTGCCAAAGCAACCAAAGAAGCTTTTGTCTCAAACTCTCCCGTATCAAAACGCAAATCGAGGATCTGTTCAAAACCCACCAAACTATCAACGATTCCCTTAAAGAATAAGTCCGCTAACCGCTGTGCCTTTCTATTTCGCTGTTCAGCAAGCAACCTGTCAGGGTCGTAGAACCTGGCGGCGGCATCGATAAATAGCCATGTCAAAGTTCCCTTTACGAGGCTCCACAGATTTTCCGCTGACTTGGCATGCATCCCGTTTATTGCTACGTTTGCCCCTAGTGGCACCGCCTCTGCTAACTGATCCAAAGACTTGTATGCTCGTAGCGCAATCGATTCAGCTTCTTGCCATTCATTCAAACTGATTGCAAATCCCAGCAGCCTGGGCAAGTAAGTAAAATGTGCAAACAGGCTATCCGGCCGCAATATGTGATTATGAGCAAACTCGTAGAACTCTACACGTTGCTTTTTCCATTCCTTAGGAGGCAGGTCACGAGCCAAGGTTTCAACATGTCTCAACTGAAGAGACCAGCTCAAACGCCTGATAGTCAGACCATCCGCACGGCGCAATGTATCCGCACTATCACCAACAGTTCCTGCCGCTGATAAAACTCGTGCTGCTGTGGAGTCATCCAACTGATCGGGTGATGGCATTAACCTATGTTCACTCGATAATTCGCCAATCTCCTTCTCTATGCTATCCAACAGGTCTAACCCAGCTCGCCCTTGCAGGACAAATAATTTTTGTTTGTCCTGCAAAGTAATCTGCGTATTGCCTTGAAATTCCTTACCTTGCTGGATGCGCCAGAGCTCGGGCTTCCCCTGTGCGCCACTAACTTTCTGCACAACTCTTGTACCTATACGCTCCTGTAGGTATTGCATGAAGTCAGTACTATTAGCAATTGTGCCCGTGTCTCGAACCACCAAAAACATATCATCCACATACCGGCCATAGTGGATGGGTGCGACCTTCTCTCTGACCAACGTATCCCATCGATGTAGTAGCGCGTTTGAGAAAATACGACTCGCTGTCAAACCAATCGCCAATCCACCAGGGATTGCGGTGTTGCCTTTGACGTATTTTTTTGCAAATAGACTGGCTTTGTCTGACCAATTGTTGAGAAAGCTTGCCAACTCACTTGTAAACAAAGACTCATGCACACTTAATTCAAGGCCTAGCGCATTGGCCAGAGCGTTTGACCCCAGAGCCAATGGATCGATTAGATGGTAATAGCTCTTCAAATCCAGCGAGACAGCAATAACATCTCGGTCTTTTTCAAGTTCGCCGCGGATGGCTTTCAGGCCGTCGGCACGCCATTTCTGATAGGGTTGGAAATAGGGGGTGAATGAGCCCACTGCACTGATGTGAAAAGGGCGATCTACGGCATCGCTGAACAGCTCTTCATTTCGAATACGTCTTAACCGCGCGCCGTAACAGCTGTCATCCAGCGATGAATCAAACTCGTGTCCGACCAAGTTTATCCATAACGCTGATAGCACGTGCGTATCTACCGGGAAATCGCCAACGATTCTAAATTCAGGAGTTATCTCATGATTTTTGAACAGGTGCTCAACCGCCCGATCTGGACTTGAAAAATGAGCATGGCCATTAGTGGTCGCGTCCTTCTTCCGATCATGGGACAACTTTTTAGGCAGAATCCGAAAGTCACCAAGCAGATCACTACAGCCAGCAAAGCCCTTTTCTACCTGCAAACGTGTTAACAGAGATTCCAAGTTAGTGAGCAGGTCCTGTTCATACTCAGCAAATTTGATGGCAGCAGGAAATGTATTTTCAAAGAAACAGTCAGCCTTGGCTTTCCTGTAAGCGACCACAAGATCTTCGATTAATATTTTATTCCAGCCTTTAAATTTCGCCTTGTATGGCACAAATCGCTCCTTGTTATGAATTCTAACGTTGCATTTGACTGATCACGTTTTCAAACTCTCCAATCGAACGTTTACCTGTCAAATCTCCCTAAACATCATTAATCAACAATGCCCCAAACCTCCTTCAAGCGCTTGATCGTATGATCCCACTTAGGAGCCCGTGGTCGAGCTACTGAGTTCTGATTCCCAAACAACCCAACTTCGTTAACCGCATTTGTCTCGGATACCTTATACAGCCAAGTCACCGGCACAAAGTAATCGGCATCATCCTCGCCTTTCTCAACGGCGAGGTTGTAGCTCCCCTTCAGGTTTAACCCAGGTTTAATGAACTCATCCGCGATCACGGCATGTCCTGTTACTTTGCCAACACCAACGTATCCTTTACCCGGGATGTTCACCCACACACGATCACCCGGTTTCAACATAAAAAGGGTTTTGCTATACCAACGACCACCGCCCGCAGCGACAAAACCATGAGTCGCGGCGTCATCCCAATTTCTGCCGCCGGCCCAAGTTCCATAGCTAGCATAAAATTCGCCGTTCCATTCGCCCTTCTGACGAGTGTTCACGGCATGCTCCTCAGTCTCAATCGGGTCGATCATCCACGACCGGCTAAGATACAGGTTGGTGCCATCCTGAAATACGGAGAAAAACACGGCGTTTACCGGAATGCTCGCTTTGTCATTCAAATAGTTGATGATGCGTTCAGTACTAGCATCCAACTGTGCAGCTACGATTAACATCTGGTGAGAACTGTTGATATCTTCCTCTGTGGGGAACACTCCAAATTTGGCTCTAAAAGCGGCATCAAAATTCTTTTCTGGTAACTCATTCTTGTTGGCAAAATCCGCGTAGATCTGCACAAACTTCTCAGACGACAGGCTTTCAACCCAAGTTGCATAGTCGATCGCCTGCGCGACCACATCTCTGGGCGTTTTATGTTTCTTCA
>CANHIS010000189.1 GCA_947460255.1 Bacteroidota bacterium | reverse complement strand
TATGTTAAACCGGAGGATATGCTCAATCTAATGCTACTTAATAATAATCTTGTTTTACAAAACGGCAATAGGGAGCTCTATTTTACAAAGAAAATAGAGTACGATTTCTATAATTTGTCGAAGTGGCCTGCGATGCAGAAAGAGTTGTGGGGTACGCTTAAAGTTACCTTCAAAAACAAGATTATTGAAGCAGAAATTGGAGACGGTATGTATGAACATACTATGATGAATCCGGAAATGGCACTACCTGAAACCGAGATAGAAACCAGTTGGAAGTTTTGCCAATTGGGAGTGGCTGAGGACGCTTGCCCGATGATTCGCGTATTTTGTGATATTAGTAGCTATACTTTGAATCGCAAACAGTCGGAAGCCGCGCAAATTGCACACCAGGGCCTGTTAGGTGATAGTTTTCATCCAAAGATTGTGTTTGATATTACTATGGACAATGAGATGTTTGGCATTGTCGCCCAACGCCTAAACAATCTCGGGCTTGTTGATGCAGGAAAAAGAAAACGAAAAACAAAGCCAAACAATAAATAAAACATAACGAATTACCTAAAACCATTGAAATGAAAAAGACAGTGTTCGCAATTTTCTTTTTTGCAGCGTTAAGTTGCTTTAGTCAGGCACGATTAGGATCATCACGAAGTGAAATTTACAAGGAATTTAGTGAGTATAATCCACAATTTGAAAGCAACGATGGCGGCCAGCCTTATATGCATTTTCAGTTGGGAAGAGCCATTGTAATGCATTATTTTGATGAAGATAATATTTGCGCATTGACAGCCATATCGCCCAACAGTCAAGGTGATCTAAATTATTTTGTTGAAGTGTACAACAAACAATATGTAATTATTAGTCCAAAACAATGGAAAATGTATTCTGAGAATGGAACTATTGCAACAATTGAACTCATAACTAATAATGGAACAACGTTCTTTATCTGGAAATAAAGGATTGATAACAATTGCATCTAATAATTATGGCAAAGAGCATTTTGAAATATTTGGTGGGCATGTTCAAGAATAAGCCCTTGACGGAGTATGCCCAATATGAGCGTGTTATTCTGAAAATGGGATATGAATCTCAAGGAGAAAGCCGCTTCGAAAAAGAAACAAGCACTGCTATGAATGTAATTTGGATTATGCCTGCAGGTATAAAAGTTAAGGTTTATGCAAATGGGTATGCAGAATCTGACTTTTATAAATATCCTATAAAGAATAAGGAGTCTCTTATCGAATTTATCCGTTCAAATGAAGCCTAAAACCATTAGTTAGTTGAGATTCTTCGACCTATATTAAGGTAATAGAAACAATCGAATCCAATAACACTCCGTTTAATTAATAACGGAACGAAACAATGCGCAACAGATAGCAATACTTGATATTTAAAAAAAATCACAAAGCAAATCATCAAAAAAACAATGGAAACAATTGGTTTTAACATTAATGATCAAACAAAAATAAATCTTGCTCTCAGCTTTGAGAATAAAGCAATTCTTCAAAAGTTTTGTGTTGAGCAAGACACATCAGAGGAAACAGCCGTAGATTATTTTATAGAATTAAAGAAGTTTCTATATCTGTGTGCCAACACAACCCAAACGCTTGCTCCCTCGGTTGAGATCGATAAAATTTGGCACACATTTATTCTATTCACGAAAGAGTATAGGAACTATTGCACTCAGTTTCTTGGTAGATTTATTGATCATGTTCCAGAGGTTGACACTGAAGAGGACGGCGATAAAATGCCCAAAGAGAATCACCTACTAAACACCCTGGAGCTCTATAAGTTAACATTCGGTGATATCAATAACACTGTATGGAAAGTTCCTACCATGCATATGGATCGTGATGAGTATGCGAATTGCTCTAACAGCTCAGAATGTTCCAGCTGCGCATCTAACTGTGAATCATGCTCATCCTGCTCAAGTCGTGGATCGCAACCCAGCTGTGTATATACTGGCAATTGTTATTCCTGCACAAATTCAGGATACAGTTGTGTTGGTGAAAATCCTAATGATATGTAGGTTCCATTTTAAGGAGCTAATCAATATTTAAACTTGGTTTCTATAAGTATGAAAAACAGCGTCTTATATTTTTAATTTGTCGGATTTTAGAAATCTATTGAAACGGGTAAACATGATTAACACTTCACTTTTCTTTTTTCATTCCTTGCTTAGTATACAATGACTATTTCCGGGTTTAAAATTATAGAGTGCCCTTATTGCACTAAACAATATAAAAGCAGACTAATCGGATCCTTTGGCACCTATGGTGCTGAATTATACTCTGATGGTTATATTAGTAGCTGCTTCATTCCAGAGTCTTTAGACATCATTAAATGCTATAATGATGCCTGCGGAAATTTCTTTCGAGGTAAAGAGGCTAAAGTTGTTGCTGAACTAGATCGAGACGATTTCAATAATCCTTTATGGAAAGATACAATTTATTTAGGAGGATATCAAATTAACGCAATAGAGTTGGAAGAAGCTTTAGAACAAGCTTTTTGTAAAACTAAAGATGAGGAGATTATTATTCGCACAATGTTATTACATAGATACAATGACCTGGTTAGATATGACCGAAGTTTAGATTTTTCATCTTATGAAGAAGAGAAATCACTTACTAATATCGGCAGACTTTTGGCACTGCTTACTATTGATGAAGAAAATATCAATAGGATGTTGCTTCGGGCTGAATTGTTTCGCGAGAAAGGAGATTTTGATTACTGCATTCAAACACTCCAGGGGTTGAAAACAGACAGTGCATTCATATTAAAACGCATACAGAAAATATATTCCCAAGCCAAGATTAAAGACAGTAAAGTGGCAAATCTGAATGAGGCTGCCATCAAAAAAGAATATCAATGCGATCAATGCAAGAAATCAATAATTGTTTTTGACCTCGACAAGCTGAATTCACCATACGCTTATCAATACTATCGATGCGTACAAGAGAATAAAGTTTTTACTGCGCCTTCCAAACATAAAAATCCGAAAAAGTCATACCAATTGAATTTCTGGCAAAAGCTATTACACATTAAAAAGCCTTATGAAAACTTCATTCTAAGAAAAAATGTGCCTTGTAATCATTGCAATAGTCCAGAAACAGAGTTATTCACTCCAAGTAAACAAAAGTGTATCGAATGTAAAAGCGGATCATATACACCAGTGAAATGGTTTGATGTAGAATTGAAAGATATTATTAGCTGACAATTTTTATTTGTAAAACAAATTACTTCATCATGGAGGCGGGAACAGAAGAACTAAAAACAAGGGTTTATCAAGGTGCTACAAAGAAAAATCTTGCATTAGATGCCGTTGTATTGGAAAGGATTGAAAATGAGTTATCAATAATTCTGGAAACTGGCTTTTCGGATTACTTTGTATTGATGGCCAGGATCGTGGAGGTATGCAATGAGCTGCAATTGCTACGTTCCTTTGGTAGAGGAACTTCTCCAAATTCCCTCATTAATTATTGTTTGGACATCACAATGATCAATCCAATAGAATATAATCTACCTTTTGAGCGGTTTATGCTTCCTTATCGAGAGCTTCAGCCTGTTAATGATATAGATATCCCGAAAGGATCACAGTATAAAGTACTAAATCGCCTTAAAGAGAAATACCGCGAATACAATACTTATTCTATTGCTGTAGAGTCTAAAAACGAAGATGACCTTTCTGAACTAAGTAAAGATGGAATTCCATTGAAGGTTTTGAGCTTTGGATTTATCATCACCAAAGATGTTTTACCAAGTTTCAGAATTGCCGGCTCTGATCGCTTGTATTATTTGTCTGTAAATCCAAAAACAGACATCTATGTTATGAATAAAATCAATCTTGTTGAACAGAGTTACTTGAATAAACTGCAAAGTATTTGTGAAAGTATTGGAGTATGGAATCATCCATATCAAATCCCTTTAGATGATTCAATGGTACTCGAACTTTTCAGAAAAGGGAACACTCAAAATATCTTTTGCTTTGATTATGAAAACATAAATGATTTTTTGATAAAATTTAAGCCAGAAAGCCTGCTCGATTTAGCTATTGTTCACGCATTATTTAGACCAAGTTTATGGAACCTAAAATCTGAGCTTATCCATTCTAAGAACAAACATGATAGGACTTTTGGTTTTGATAACTCTAAAATCAATGAAATCCTTTCAGAATCTTATGGTCTATTGATCTTTCAGGAAACATTCATGCACATAGCGAGTGAGTTTGGAGACATTACATTTACAGAAGCTGAAATTTGGAGGAAAGGCATTTATATTGACAAAAGCGGTTTTAAAATGGAGGAATTCCTCCTTGAATTTTCTAATTCTTGCCGACAAAAGAATACTATAAATGATCACGATATCAGCGTTCTAACTAAATTAATTTCTAACAATCTGCCAAATACATTTTCTAAAGCACATGCCATTAGTTATGCAAGTATTGCATATTGGGGAGCATATTATAAAACCTATTACCCTGGTGAATTTATAGAGGTTTTTTACTCAGAAGAGGACATTCCTTTTTAATCAAGATTGCATAAGGTATAGATAAAAGGTTATGAAGCGATTTAAGATCTTCTCGATTGTAAG
>CANHIS010000188.1 GCA_947460255.1 Bacteroidota bacterium | reverse complement strand
GGTGATCGTATCGCCCTTGCCAAGGGTCTTGGCACCACAAGCCCAACTAAATTCGACACTGCCTTCATGCACAAAGAGGACGCGCGGTGCCGTCGCTGCTTCGAACTGATCACCGCTGCCAGGCGCAAGGTCAAGTCTTTGCATATTAATTCCATTGGCTGCCTGCAAAGGCGCGCCAGGGCCCATCAAGGGACGCCTGCCCACCCAATCGACCTGCGCTGCGCGCCAGACGATCGCCTCTAGTTGCTCTGAGGTCGGGACGGCCATGGCGGCCACCTGCTCGGGACTGGTGCGCGGCATCGGGGCGACGTCAGCAGGCAATTTCTGACCCGCCACTGTATCGATCAAGCTGCCATTTTCGAGAAGCACCAGGCCATGTTCTTCTGCCATGTCAAAAACATAAGGCGCCCAGAGCACACGACCCGGATCGTCTTCACCGAGTACAACCCAAAGAAAGCCGGTGTCGTCCCCGATATTGGTGAAGCCGCGGAACAACCCGGTCGGCACCGAAATCACGTCGCCTGGGCGGATCACGATATGCGCATTGTCGCCATGTTCGCCGATGTTGATCTGCCATTCGCCCGAATGCACCAAGAAAATCTCTGCGGTTTCATGGCTATGCTGCGAATTCACGCAGCCAGGTGGCTGACGCGCGCCGCCGATGTTGAAACCATGCGCTTCAGCAATATGAACATGCTGGTCCGGATTTTCCGACACGCCCGGGCCGATGATCGTGAAATTCTCCTTCTTTTCGGAACCCGGCGTGCGGGTATCGATGAATGCGTTGTAGCAGGGCATCAAATCGGCATAGCGGACGATCCGCGCCTCAATCCGCTCTGGGGTCCACATATCGTCATTCACTGGGGCGGCGGTCGCCATAAAGTTCCTCTCAATCGACTTCAATTAAGGGGTTTACGGACTTTGCATTCGAAGTCAATATGACGGCAAAGAGGAGAGTTCGAAATGCTAGACAAAGCATCTTATTGGTCAATGATCGCAAAAAATGCTTTTCTTGCAGATGGTTATTTAGATTTATGTACGCAGCTTTACGCCCCCAACGCTGCAGTGCATGTGTCAGCACCAGTTGGCGAGTTGTCCGGGGCCGATGCCATGGCTCGATCGCTATGGCAGCCGCTGCTTGCTGCGATGCCTGACCTTGAAAGACGCACCGATATCCTCCTGTCAGGAAGCTTCACCAACAAGGCGGGCGAGGAGGGCCAATGGTTTGCTTCGACCGGATTTTTTGTCGGCCATTTCGAAGCACCCTTGTGGAACATAGCGCCGACACTGCGCCCAATTTGGTTGCGCTATGGCTGGTTCGACCGCGTGGTTGGCGACCGTGTCGTCGAAAGTTATGTGATCCTCGATCTAGCCCGCTTCCTTATCGATGCAGATCAGTGGCCACTTGCGCCGCAACTTGGTCAGTCGCAATGGCCAGCGCCGCTGACCCAGGACGGAGTGAAGCTTGACACCGCAGACGCGGACGAAAGCGACAAGAGCCTGAAGCTGGTCGAGGCAATGATCGGCGGACTGATGCAATATGATGGGCGCTCGCTTGCCAGTATGGGCATGGTACGTTTCTGGCATCCGCAATTTCATTGGTACGGTCCGGGCGGGATTGGAAGCGCGCGCGGACATCGTGACTATGAGCGCACCCATCAGGGCCCCTTCCTTGCGGCATTTCCGGACCGTATCGGAGGCAACCACAAATGCCGGATCGGAGAAGGTGCCTATGTCGCCTCGACGGGCTGGCCTAGTATTAATGCCACGCATAGCGGCGACAGCTGGTTAGGCCTCCCGGCCACAGGAAAACGGATCACTATGAAGGTTATGGATTTCTGGCGGCGCGACGGTGATCTGCTGGCAGAAAACTGGGTGTTTATCGACATGGTAGACCTATTGGGGCAGATCGGCGTCGATGTTTTCGCGCGGGTCCGTGCGCTGAACGGAGCGAATATCAAATGAGCAAAGTCACGAATTCGCAAATGATCGACGCAAAGGATATTGCGCTGACCCGCAGGATCGGCGCCCTTGCTTTCTTGCTGGTTGCCTATTTCTTTTACGCTTGGTCTTGGAACACCGTCGATATCTTGCGGCCCTACATCAAGGAGTCGCTCGGACTCACAGACTTAACGGCAGGATCCGCCTATACCATTCAGTCAGCAGGTGCGATTATCGGCGCAGTGGTGATGGGCCAGATCGCAGACAAGATTGGGCGGCGCAATGCGCTCGTGATTTCAATGTTTGGCTATGGCGGCTTCCTCCTCGCAGCCTTGCTAGTCACGGATTACACTACGTTGGTTATGCAGCGGGCGGGTCTCGGTTTTTTCATGGGATCAATGTTTCCCATTGCCGTCGGCATCTACTCGGGACTTTTTGGGCGTGATGTGCGCGGGGTGATCGCAGGGTTTGTACTAGGCACTTACAATGTAGCGGTCGCGGCCTTGGGCTTTCTTTCGGCAGCCGCATTCAAGGCCGGATATGATTGGAAACTTCTTCTTTGGGCAGGGGCAGTGCCCATGTCGATTGCGCTGTTTGCGTTCTTCGTCATTCCCGATGACCGTCGCCTGATACCCATGGACGGCCTTAGCGAAGGGCAGACAACGGCGAAGTCAGCATTGCCGATTGCAGAATTGTTCAAACCTGGCGTTGCCAAGCAGACCATTCTACTCGCAACAATGACTGGCCTCAATTTCTTCGCCTATCAGGCCTTTACCGGCTGGGCATCAACCTACCTTAAAGAAGATCGGATGATCCCTGACACAGTCGTGGGCGATGTACTGGGCTGGCAATTCATAGGCGCCGCGGTTGGCGGGTTGGTCTGGGGTTATGTCAGCGACCGGCTAGGTCGGCGCGCGGCTGCATGGGGCTTTGTCGCCGCAGCAGCGCTGATCCCTGTTTACCTGTTCGTCGAGATGCCCATCGGGTTGCTCGAACTTACAGGCTTCCTCTATGGCGTGATGCTCTCGTGCAGCGCGATCTGGGGGCCTTGGCTGTCCGAACTTTATCCGCCGCATCTGCGCTCTACAGCGGCGTCAATTTTCAACTGGGGCCGAGTCATCAGCATGATGGCACCGCTGATCACTGCTCCCTTGGCTGAAGGCTTTGGTCGCGCTCCTGTCATGAGTATGGCCTCGGTCGCGTTCCTAGCCGCTGCCATTATCTGGATGCGTCTGCCAGAGACCGTAAGGCCACTTGGCCAAAGATGATTTCAATTCTTGACCTGTTCCGCATTGGTATCGGTCCGTCCAGTTCGCATACTGTCGGACCGATGCGGATCGCGCGCCGATTTGTCCGCCATCTCCATTCAGACGGGAAACTGGATCATGTTGCGCAGCTAAGGGTTTCGCTTCAGGGTTCACTCGCGCTGACAGGGGTCGGCCATGGCTCAGTCGAAGCAGTCATTCTTGGTCTGTTGGGAGAGCACCCATCACGCATAGATCCCAATGCCATTCCAGGGTTGCTTGCCAAGGTTAGTTCGACCCAACTGCTACCCCTGCCCCATGGCCCCACCATTGGTTTTGAACCGAAGCGCGATATCCTGCTGGACGCACATGTCATGCCGGAACTCCACCCCAATGGCATGTTGTTACAGGCGTTTGATGCAAGCGGCGCTCTTGTCAGCAAGGAAACCTATTACTCGACTGGCGGCGGGTTTTATGCGTCCGAAAAACAACTTCGTTCGCCCGTCCCCAACGACACGATCAGTGCTATATCTGAGGCCGTTTACGCCTACGCTTCAGGAGCTGAGCTGCTGCAACTTTGCGAACGGGAAAACAAAGCCATTGCTGAAATCGTCCTAGCCAATGAGGATGAAATTCGTTCGCGCGCAGATACGATCGCCGGGCTTGATGCAATCGTGACAGCGATGCTTGGTTGTATCGACCGCGGCCTGCATACGCCGGGCATCCTGCCCGGCGGCCTCAATGTCCGTCGTCGGGCACCGGAAGTTTACAACCGCTTGGTCGATGGCGTTGGCAATAACGAGGCGGAGCGCTTGCTTGACTGGCTGAACGTTTTTGCACTCGCGGTTAACGAAGAAAATGCGGCAGGTGGCCGCGTTGTCACAGCACCTACAAATGGTGCCGCAGGCATCGTCCCTGCTGTACTCAAACATTATGCCTGTGCTGAAGATAAAGGACCCGAGGTTGCTCGGCAATTCCTTCTGACGGCAGGAGGTGTCGCCTTGCTCTACAAGATGCGTGCCTCAATTTCGGGTGCGGAAATGGGCTGCCAAGGCGAGGTCGGCGTTGCCTGCTCAATCGCGGCAGCAGGGCTTGCTGCGATCTGGGGTGGGAGCCCGACCCAAGTGGCCAGCGCTGCCGAAATTGGTATGGAGCACAATCTAGGCCTTACCTGCGATCCGGTAGGAGGGCTTGTGCAAATACCCTGCATTGAACGCAACGCTCTGGGCGCGGTGAAGGCCGTTAATGCCGCTCGTCTGGCGCTGCACAGCACGGAACGCCCGAAGGTTTCTTTGGATCAAGTAATCGAGACTATGCGCCAAACGGGGATCGATATGTCGTCCCGCTATAAAGAAACATCACAAGGCGGACTTGCCGTTAATGTCATCGCCTGTTGAATTGCCTAAACGCATTGTCGATGCGCAT
>CANHIS010000187.1 GCA_947460255.1 Bacteroidota bacterium | reverse complement strand
CTAATATCTGCTATCGATCTGCCACCTTCGGCTTCCTTGATAGCTTTGACAATTTGTGTCTCTGTGAATTTGGTCTTTTTCATCGTTGATTAAAATTAAGATTTATTCCTAATTCTAACCAGTCCAGATTTTAGGGGTATTTACAGCTGCCTTTCAACTTCAACTTTGTTTCAATTGCACAAAAAATCCTTCCAGTTTATTAGATCTAGGCCATCAGAACCGTTGAAACTTGCTGTAAAATTAAAGGCAATTGTCTTCTGCGGTGTTAAAATGATCTAAAATCCCCGGACTAAAGTCTGAGGCTGCGTGCAATCCCTTTTAACTTTCAACTCTTCCTCACTGCCAATTCGATCACACCCCGGACTAAAGTCCGAGGCTGCGATGTGATTCTTTTAAGCTTTACCCTTATTACTTTCTACTTATGTCTAAACCAGACTTAAACAAAAATCTTTAACATGGACCCGTTCGATTCCTTTGTAATTTGCTGTTTCAGTAGTTTGATCCATGGTGACCACATATTTCGGGAAATTATCTTGAATGAATAATAAATTACCAAATTCACGTGCTATTGTTTGCTCATTGGCTAATTGATAGGCAACTTGTACATATATTTTGTTGCCTGCACGTTGCGCAATAAAGTCTATTTCTTTGTTGTTTTCAACACCAACCGTTACAGTGTAACCTGCCATTCTCAAATGGAGATACACCACATTTTCAAGGATTTTGTTAATGTCATTGGATTTGTATCCAACAATGGAATTTCTTAATCCGATGTCTTCAAAAAAGTATTTTTCGCCAACCTCAAAGATTTTTTTTCCTTCAATTCCTGTGCGCTTCACCTTCGAAATCAAAAAGCAACTTTCTAAGTAACCGAGGTAATCAATGACAACTTGAGGAGAAATATTGATTTGTTGAGATTTCAGGTAGTCGCTGATTTTTTTTGAGGAAACTAAACTTCCAATATTATCGGCTAAAAATGCTACGAGATTTTCCAAAAAACGCACATTTCGAATATTAAATCGTTTCACCACATCCTTCAGCAAAATGGTGTTGTAAATATTGCTGAGGTATTCGTAGATCACTTCATTATCGTGAGTTAAATTCTTTAGGTAAGGCAAGCCTCCTATTTGAAGGTAGTTTTGAAATGTTCTTTCGGAATCGCTTGTATCATTAAACCTCAGGAATTCCGAATAACTCAAACCAAACACTTTGATTTCGATATACCTCCCGCTCAAAAAAGTAGCCAGCTCGCCCGATAATAAGTTGGCATTACTACCAGTGCAATAAATATCGCAGTGCTCTCGTGTAACTAAGTCGCGAAGTACCGTTTCGAATGACTCAATGTCTTGAACTTCATCAATAAAAAGAGCAACGCGTTTATCTTTTTTTACACGTTCTTCCAAATAAAGAAACAAATCATCAGCATGTTTAATGTCTTTAAACTCATGCAATTCTTTATTGATATACACGATTTGCACATCGGGCTTGGCGCGTTGAATCATATCGCGCAATTGCATGAGCAAATAGCTTTTTCCTACACGTCGCTGCCCAACAAGAACTTTTATAAGCGATTTGCCAATAAAAGGCTTGATTCTATCCATGTAAAGTGGGCGCTCAATAAAATTCATTGTTTCAATCGTAGTTTACATACAGCCGCAAATGTACAATAGTTTCATTTATAACTGAAGAAAATAGATCTCTTTGCAGGTTCAGCAGAAAAATCAGTTGTTTATCTCTGAGAAAGGAAAACAACTAGTCCCCTTCAACTCCATTCCATTAATTTTCCCAATCTTTAAACCATCATTAACGGCTACTGTCATTGCGCGCGATGAAGCACTGGATCTTCTTCTTAGTATTGTTTGGCAATTCCTTGATGGCGCAGAAAAGCTTCATTTTGGAAGCGACTTTGGGCAATGAGCCAGTGCAATGCGGCAAATGGAAAGCAAATTCAAGTTCCGACAGTTTGCAGGTAAATCGGTGCGCGATGTATTTGTCGAATTTGCAGTTTTTCGATAATGGAAAACCCTTGACAGCGCCCGAAAAACCCATTCTTATCAACTTTTGTAAAGGGGCGTTTGAATTCAAACAAGTGCCACAAAATGCCGATTCTGTGGTGTTTTCGGTGGGAATCGATAGCCTGATTCAAACCGCTGGTGCAATGGGTGGAGACCTCGATCCAGTGAATGGGATGTATTGGACTTGGCAAAGTGGTTACATCCATGTAAAAGTGGAGGCTCAAACTTCCCTGTTAGCCGGCGAGCTGAATTCGATCGTTTGTCATTTGGGTGGATATTCTGCCCCATTTAATACCAACCGAAAGAAAGGCTTTAAACTCAACGAGAAGATGCAGTATCGCCTCAATCTCGACCAGTTTTTAGCAGCAGAATCCTTCACAACTGTGCGTAAAATCATGTCGCCCTCTTTGCTTGCAACCAAGCTCAGCGACGCATTTATTGATTCTATATCTCCCGTTCGATGAGGATAGCTGCTTGTTTATTTCTGCTATCAATGGTGATGATATCCTGGATCGGATTTCAGTTCGATGAAGTGTATAGTCCGCCGCATTTCCCTAAACCGGCTTACCCATTCGAAGAAAATCCGCTCACGCGGGATGGCATACAGCTTGGTCGTGCTTTGTTTTACGACAATCTGCTTTCTGCCAACAACATGGTTTCCTGCGCAAGCTGCCATTCGGTGTACAATGCCTTTGCACACACCGATCATGCCTTGAGTCACGGAATTGATGATCGGATTGGCAAAAGAAACGCGCCTGCTTTGATGAATCTGGCGTGGCAGAAGCGTTTCATGTGGGATGGAGCTATTCACCATTTGGACATGCAGGCGCTCGCTCCTATCGCCCACCAAGATGAAATGGGCAGCAGTATCGCTGAAGTAACCCAGAAGCTTCAAGCGTCTAAGGTTTATCCTCCACTGTTCGAAGCTGCCTGGGGAAGCCCAGAAGTTACAGGTGAACGTGTGCTGAAAAGTCTGTCGCAGTTCATGCTGACTCTGGTGAGCGCTGGAAGCAAGTACGACCGTGTGAAGCTTCATCAAGCACAATTTACCGAACAGGAAGCGCGCGGCTACGAAATTTTCAAAGCGCATTGCAATAGCTGTCACACCGAGCCTTTGTTCACTTCGAACGAATTTAAAAACAACGGCTTGCCTGTGAATCAAGCGCTCAACGACATGGGGCGTTATGGAATCACGCAAAACATCGACGATTCGTTGTGTTTCAAGGTGCCCACTTTAAGAAACCTGAAATACACTTATCCATACATGCACGATGGCCGTTTCGAAACGCTGTCGGAAGTAATGCGGCATTACAGCGGGAGTCTTCGAAATGCCGCGAAGCAAGATGCGCAGCTTTCGAAAGGGCTTCCCCTGGGTGGGAACGCCAAGGTTGACCTCACAGCATTTTTGCTGACCCTGAGCGACTCTGCATTTGTATTCAATCCAAATCTCGCCTTCCCCCGGGAAATTTTACTTAACAACCACTAAACCGATCAATTCAAGTATATGAAAAAATCCCTACTTACCTGTCTTTCGCTCATTACAAGTTCGATTGTTTTTGGGCAATTTAGTCCGGCAATTACGTCTTGGATTCAAAACACAACTGGGCTCACTGGTAGCCATTATGTGAACGGAAATTCGACACCAATTACCGACAATGCACTAGCGAACGTGATTTCGGTGCAATACTCAGCCGATTGGGTGTATGTGCGCGCAAATGGAATTCCGGCTTACACAACTGGGCCTTTTTTGGATGGAAATCCGTCGTCGGCCACTGCTCAAAACGGCTATTACAAGATTTCGTTAAATCCTGTTCCAAATTCAGGCACCCCAACGGCAACGAACATGGGGAACATTGGCGTATTTATCAATGGTATTGGGTTGTTCGATGACCGCGACGGTGTATCGTGGAGAACGGCTTCCGGCGCACTTGCTGGTGGTCCGCTCGGCGGGATGGGCGACATGGTGTGGAACCGCGATGCGATTGTTGCTGAACGTGCTGGATTTGATTGTTCGAAAGGGCATCCTGCGATGGGAAATTACCACCACCACCAAAATCCTTCGGCATTTAACCTTGATCTTCAGGAGATTTCGAATGTTTGTGATCTTTATTTAGCCGATGGACTTTACGTAATTGATTCAACTACCCATTCGCCATTGATTGGTTTTGCGTATGATGGATTCCCGATTTATGGCGCTTATGGATTTAAAAATGCAGATGGAACGGGCGGAATTACACGCATCAAATCGGGTTACCAATTGCGGAATATCACCACAAGAACAGTGTATGCCAATGGCACTGATGTGAATGATGGCCCACCTGTAAATGCAACATATCCTTTGGGATTCTTCAGAGAAGATTATGAATACATCGCGCCATCGGCGGGCAATGAAGATATTTTGGATGTACACAATGGAAGAAACTGTGTAACGCCTGAATATCCGCAAGGAACCTACGCCTATTTCACCACAGTGGATGAAAACTGGAATTCAGCCTTCCCTTACGTTGTTGGTTTAACCTTTTACGGAACGAAGACCGCATCGAAAGTTCAGAACATCACTGAAACGGTAACGACTTATGATCCTATCACTACTAGCATTTCGAGCACTGACGCAGCGAAAGTGGTGGTTTACCCAAATCCATCATCCGAAGT
>CANHIS010000186.1 GCA_947460255.1 Bacteroidota bacterium | reverse complement strand
AGGCACCTCAGCTTCGCTGCTATTGCTCGAATTACACAGAAGAAATCTCCTATCGAACTTAAAAATTCTATTAATTGATCCTGACGATAAAACCAGGAACGACAAAACATTTTGCTTTTGGTCGCATGAAAATGAATCGATTCATAAAGCGCTATCAGGAATAATTACGCATTCTTGGAATACCATAGAACTTGATCATTCCGACAAACGCTCGATTGATCCGCTAAAATATCACCACGTTTCTAGTTTGGATCTTTATTCAAAGGTTCAAGAACTAATTAACCTTTACCAATGGACGCGGATCATCGCTCCTGTTGATTATGTTTCGTCTGACGATATTGGGCCATTTTTAACTATTGATGGTCAACAGATTAGAGCAAATATAATATTCGATTCCAGAACACCAAAATTTGAACAAGCATCTATAAATGAGGTGCACTTATTTCAAAGCTTTATTGGCTGGGAAATCGAAACTTCAAACCAGCTTGAAGGCAAAGAGGCCGTTCGTTTGATGGATTTTAATGTGGAGCAATCGAATTCCACCCAATTCATGTATTTGCTGCCATTTTCAAAGAATCGATTTCTTGTTGAATTAACGCGATTTGGATCGAAAATACTGGATGAAGCCGACGCATGTAAGCTCTTAGAAGAATACATTGGACAGGATTTCGGTGAATACAAAGTTTTGAGTACCGAAAGAGGATGCATACCAATGAGCAATTGCAAGATTTCCAATGAGCACCATGAAAATGTTGTTCTATTGGGCGCACGCAATTATCGAATAAAACCAAGTACCGGATATGCATTTAAAAACATGTATAACCATGCGCATGAAATTGCAGAATCTATTGAGAAGAATAATATAAAAACGATCAAAGCAGAAAAGCAAAAAACGTCATTTTCGAAAAGTCGTTTTGCATTTTACGACGCTTTGTTATTGATCATTTTAAAAGAAAAACCACAAGCAGGAAAGAAGATCTTTTCTGAATTGTTTAAAAAAGCTGACACCTATATGGTTTTAGAATTTCTTGATGAGAAATCTAAAATTACAGATGAAATTTCTTTGTTCTCCAAACTTCCGTGGGCGCCTTTTTTATGGGCACTTTATCTGAAAGTAAGTAACGGCATCTGTTTTCGTCCGTTGATATTGTTTCTTTTTACCATACTGCTTTCATTGCTAGGCCAAGAATCTATGTTGCAATCGGTGATTGGTTATGGATTTTTGCTGGTTGGCTTAATTACAGTTGGTATTCCACATGGAGCAGTGGATCATCTGATAGAAATAGGAAAATGGGAATCGAAAAAGGCCCCATTGTTTATTGTGAAGTATTTAGCGCTTGCAGCATTGATGGGAATATGCTGGTATTTTTTAGCTGATTGGGCCTTGGTGGTTTTCCTATTGTACTCGGCTTGGCATTTCGGACAGGCTGATGGTGAACTTTGGAAGTTGAATCGAGTTACATCGTTTCTTTGGGGAGCGTTTTTGTTGGTTTACATTTTGGGCACTCACACAGTTGAAACAAATGCCATTTTACAATCAATTGGTGTATCCGAGTTCGCATTCTCTTTGCCATATTGGATCGTATTCCCTTGGTTGATTTGGTCGCTGATGCAAAAGAAATCTGCATTCACCATCACCATTTTGTGGCTCATTGTAGCAACACAATTGCCATTGTTATTGGCGTTCGGACTGTATTTTATTGGTCAGCACAGTGTTACGAGCTGGAAACACATTTCTACAGCGCTGAATCAAAGCAACAGAAGCATTTGGTTGCATTCATTGCCGTTTCAGTTAGGTGCTTGGCTGATCCTTGGGCTGTTTATTTTCTTGTGGCCAACAGCTGGTAATTATAATTTCGAAATGCTGAATAAGTTTGGCGTATTCTTCATTTTCATTTCATGCATCAGCTTTCCGCATGTTATTACGATGAACATGCTTTACGGAACGAAAACAAAAGGTAATTAATTGATATTTCAGAATATCTTTTAAATGAATGTTTAGGCTACGTTTGCCCATAGAAATCATTCACCCAGGACTAAAGTCCGAGGCTGCTTTTTCTTTTTTCTAAACAAACATTAAGGCAATATTTATCCCCGGACTGAAATCCGGGGCTGCTGGTCTCTTTTCCCTTTCAACTTTCACCTTTTCCCTTTCAACTTTTCCCTTTCCAAACAATCATTAAGGCAACATTTCCCCCCCCCGGACTAAAGTCCGAGGCTGCTGGTCTTTTCCCTTTCAACTTTTCCCTTTTCCCTTTCAACTTTTCCCTTTGTACTAAATACTTTGTTCTCGATACTTATTATAAATCGCTTGACACACTTTATCCATTGCTTTAAAGATTGTTACATCCATATTCGGTGCAGTTGTAATGCTTGTTAATGTGACTACGGCGTTAAAAAGAATTTCATTTTCGTTCCGAGGAATTCGCTCGATGAATTCAATTTTATTACTGCCTTTTTGAGATGCTGAAACCAGTGTTTCCTCGGTATTCTTGTCGATTGCGAACAATAAACTCATTGGAATGCCTATTAAAATGATTTATAAAATTTAGTGATGGTGACAGCGGCCACTAGAATTGGTAGTTCTGTTTTTACACCTGTTACCTTTCTTTGTTGTACCAGTGCATTGACTAGCAGTATTGGATGAATTGTTGGATTTGTTGGTTTTCTTGCCTTCGCAACAATTGGTTCCGACCGTTCGGGAGTGAACTTTACAAACGCAGCTATTGGATTTACTGCGATTGCATGTAAAACAAAGCAACTGAATGTTTGAAACCTCGCTGCCTCCACCGCATGAAAACGGTGTGATGTGATCGTATTCAAGATTTGTAGAACTTCCGCAGCACTGACAAGAACCTCCATCTCTCGAATACACAATCTTTTTGGTTGTTTCTGAGATGTATCGACTCTGTGAAAAAGCTGAAAAGCTCAACAAGAGAAGTGTGAAGACGAAAAACAATTTTCTCATGATAATTCTTGGCTATGAATTTTGTGAAAATAAATGGATGAAACTGCGTAAGAGATTTACTGCCAATTGCTTGACAACAAACTACATTAAAAGATTTGAATTGGATAAAAGTAGGAGTTTTATCGACCTCTAGAATTATTCAAAACTCATTGTGACTAGGATTTCTTGGGGAATTATTTTTTCACCGTTTTCATTTGGATCACATCCACCAAGAAGGCAAAAGCCATAGAGAAATAAATGTAGCCTTTCGGGATTTCAAAATGGAAACCTTCTGCGAGAAGGGAAACACCGATCATCATTAAAAAGCACAACGCTAAAACCTTGAAGGAAGGATGCTTGCTAATAAAATTGCTGATTGGTTTGGATGCTACGAGCATGATGCCCACAGTAACGATTACGGCCGTATACATCACCCAGAGTTCTTGCACCATACCCACGGCAGTGATGATGGAGTCGATAGAGAAAACAAGATCTAAAATGATCACCTCAGAGAGTAATTTTTTGAAGCTGCTCATTTTGGGAATTGGAGGTGCATCTTCCTTTAAAGCTTCTGTTTTGTGGTAGATTTCTTTCGTGCTTTTGTATATCAGGAACAATCCACCGGCAATTAAGATCAAGCCCTTTCCTGTGAAATCTGTTTCGAATAACGTGAAGAGTGTTTTGTCGAGTTTTAGAATCCAGGAGATAAATGCCAATAAACCGAGGCGCATAACCATGGCCAAACCGATGCCCCAGAAGCGAAGTTTATTTCGTTGTTCAGCGGGAAGTTTATCGGCTAAAATGGAGATGAAAATGATATTGTCGATCCCTAGAATAACTTCAAGGGCGATGAGGGATAAGAGAGGAATAATGGCGTCGATCATGCTGTTTTGAAATTTTAATCGGTGGCAAATATAGATGTGCGGCAGGCGCAATGAACATTATCACTAAAATCCCAACTTTGAAATCAACGACTTATTCTTTATCGAGTTCTTTGATGGCTTGAAGCAGCACTTCATCTTGAATTTCTTCCAATTTTATACGATCGCCCCAAATGATGTAGCCATTTTTGTCTTTCGCCACGCAGCCCGAGATTCCTGCTTTGGTTTTAAATGTGGCATAATCGATATTGGTTAAAATTCCAGCACGCGATTCGAAAATGTGATTTTTGTCTTTCGCATAGCAATCGCCTAGAATTTCAAACGTCTGATAATCGGCATCTTCGAAGATGTAGAAGCTTCCACCACCCGACATTGCATAATGGTGGTAAATATGATTTTTGTCTTTGTAATAGGTATTTCCCAATTCAATAAAAGTGGTTGTATCGATAATTTCTTTGAGTGAAGGGTTCTCGTTAAACCCCAACCGCGTGATATAATCTTCTACGCTCATTAAGCCATCAGAACAAGCTACACGTTGGGTTTTAAAACCGATATCGCCATTTTTATTTTTCCATAAGCCGCATTTAAGTTGTTTCCAATTTAAAGCACGATTGAAACTATCAATTCTCATTGCATTTGCTTTGCATTTCGGATCGATCTCAAACACCTCAGATTCATTACGATTTTCACCAATTAATTTAGCATTTGAATTTACATAAAGCACCATGACGCACATGGAGAATGTTGCCAATAAAAATGCAATTATGGCTAGATATCTATTTTTCATTTGGGTTGATCTATGCACCTAAATGTAGGGATCTTTTGGATTTTAGAATGAAATAAATTGAATGCTTGTTT
>CANHIS010000185.1 GCA_947460255.1 Bacteroidota bacterium | reverse complement strand
GTAATGGGTTTTGGCAACGATTTCTTTGTCTGGAGTGTAATTCACATAGGTCGGGTACTTGAAATTCTCCAAACCGAGTTCGTTCATCACGGACACTTGTATCTTGTTTTCGCCAACGGATAACGGAACACTAACGGTGGTGTCCCACACTTGTTTTTTCAAATGCGCAATGGAGACGCCTGTCGAACCGTAAAGGGGTACTTCGTTGACAAACACGTTAAACCTACGAAGGGGGTATTTTGGATCATTCGCTGAAACGGTAATATTGAGTTTTCCTACTTTGTTTTCGTAGGCGATGGCATCAGCTCCTTCAATCTCCGCATTCGGCACCGCAATTTCTCCTTTACCTAGCTTTTCCTTATCCAAACCTAAGCGATCAATGCGCTTTTCCCAAGATTGACGGTAGTTGGCAACTAATTCTTGATCTGCTCCTCCAAAATATTTCCCAATGCTATCCAACACAATATCCGGCCGGTTATAGACAGGATCGAGCTGCTCGAAGCCGATGACTTTTAAACTTGGTGTGACGTAATGCAGCATTTTACTGGCATCCTTGGAGCACATGTAATACGGAGAGTTGGGGAGTTTGACAAGCCAGTTGTTGTTTTCTAATAACATGTAGCTCATAATACTTTGCCCATTTTGAATGTTATAAGCAAAACAAGTTTTGTCTGAAAAACTAGCTAGGAATATATTATTGGCTAAATTCAAGTGGCTGGAATAAGCATAACTATATTTTGTCCTGAATCGTTTTGATAAAACCTCATTTACCTTGAATTCCAATATTTCAATTGAATCACCATAAGCGAGATAAACGAAAAATGATTGTTCTGAAAATTGCTCTGAACCAACAATTTCACCTTTCACCTCGAGGTTATTTAACTTGTTTCCTGTTTTAAGATCAAAAAGTTGAAAGTGATTTTGATCTTGAGTCAAGAGAATTTCTGAACCATTTAAGTTGAATGTATGAATTCCTAATTCACTTTGATCTGCTGTTGTAAAATGTATTTCCGTATTTGCCCCTTCCAACTTCATAACCATAATTTGATCTGCTGAATTGGCAAGGACATGTTTTTGATTTGCCGAAATCTTTAAGGTGGTGAAATCTGTTGAAGGAGTGGATATGACTTTTAACACATTGAATGTATCATCTAGAATAAAAATTTCAGAAGCAAAAAGGACTGCAATATGTTGATTATTGAAACAAACATCTTGAATTTGGTTTTGAGATTTGAAATAAAAAATTAGGTCTTTGGTTTGAAAGTCAAAAACACCGATGCTCTTGTTGAAAACAATCAAAATATGATATGCATCCTTCATGTAAAAAGCTTTCTTGATGACTTCAGGAAATTTAAAATCCCGCACTAATTTATTTGATGATAGTTCAATTTCGTTTAAAACTGAATCACTAGAAACAGTTAGCATATGCCCTAAACTTTCTTCAACCTGAAAATACTTTATCCATCCATTATGAAGTGGTAAAAAACTAAACTCTAAAGTATTTGTATTGAAATGCAGAGAACCACTTAATTCCGATAACAAAGGGTCTTTATCACTATAAGACGAGAAAATAACATCCGCTTGCTTGTCTTCAAAATAATGATAATTCAAAAGTAATTTTCCATTTAACTCTTTTATATTCAAGGTGTTTAAGTCAATTATTCGCGTTGAATAATCTGTGTAGGTAACGATTAGCAAATTTAAAGTCTCATCCAAAAGAAATGAAAGTGGTATGCCTCTTACGTCGATATCGAGGCTTTTGATCAAACTTTTACGCGCATCAAAAATCAAAACCTGGTCAGTTCGATCTTTATCGGAGGCATAAATAAGAAAGGAGTTGTCATTAAAGAAAGCTGTCCAAACTGGAATCTTCTCCTTTAACTCAGGTTGCCAAAGCATGCTATCTTTGAGATTGAAAAGTTTTAATGCTTCTGTTTGATTGATTGCCAAAATATATTGCTGGTCCTTGGATACTGAAAGAACATTCAAAGACTGTTCAAGTGGTAATTCTCTAAAAATAAATGTCTTATCGAAGTTGGCTATCTGCAAGGCTTTACCTTTGCTAAACGCCATGCATAGTAGCTGATCATTTGGCAAATAAAACGCTTTGATAGCATCATTAAACGTGAGGGTATCCATAAGAATTGAATCATTTAATTGCAAGCGAATCAATTGATTTTTGCGCGCAATCAATAAACGATTGCCAGACATCAAACTCGGCAACGAAGTTTCAATATGCAGTGGCACTTCACTCCGCCTCGCTAGATTAAGAAGCACCGTTTCATGTTCATGCATAATAACGAGTTTGTCTCCACGCTCGTTCAAAGCAATATTTTGTATGATTTCAGTAGTCCGATACAGCGTATCCAATAATTTACCGGTATTGGCATCCCACAAAAAGACATTACCATCGTATGCCGCAGAAATGACTTTTTGCCCTTTCGGATCAAAAATAGCTTTGATTAATGCATTTGAATGCCCTGAAAATTCTATAAGTTGTTTTCCTGTAACTAAATCCCATAAGATGCATTCGTTGTCCCAGGAAGCAGTGAGCAGCATTTTTTTATTTGGACTTAGCGCTGCATATTGAACATAAAAAGCATGCCCAGACGAATTGACAAAAACTAAACTATCAATAAACTGCTGCGCAAAAACACTATTAAAGGTTAAAAAGAAAAACAAGAAAATCTGTGCGCGTCTGACCATGATTACTTGACTTCAAACCTACCTCACCAACACAAAGCCCGCCCATTTTTCGGGGTCTGTGGGGTAACGGTTACGCATTTCTTTTTGGGCTTTCTCAAAGGAGGTGACTGGGTTTAAGGTTTCGGTGAGATCCGAGTAGAAAAGTGTCATAAGTTCCATGGTTTCTTTGTCGGGCACAGACCAGAGGGAAACGATCATTTGTTCCACGCCGGCGAGTTTGAAACCGCGTTTGAGGCCAAAGGTACCTTCGGAACCTTCGATTTTACCTAAGCCGGTTTCGCAGGCGGAGAGAACAACGAGTTTGGTATTGGACAGGTCTAGATTGGCAACTTCTGCCGCTGTGAGAATGCCGTCATCACCTGTTTGCTCGATCATTTTTTGTGGATTGCCGGTCCAACTGATGTTTGAGCCCCCTAGCATCAAACCACAGCGTACCATGGGGTCTTCGGACACTTTGTAGGTACTCGTTTGGTTCATGTCCAACAACTTCGTTTCTTTCTTCGCTTCATCCGGGAAGGCAAAACCGTGCGTAGCGATGTGCAAAACCCCAGGCGCTTTTGTTTCTAGTTCTTTTTTGAACTCGTATTCGCCCGCTTTTTTATCGCTTTTGGTTTGGACTTTCCAATTGGAGGTGTTCAGTAATCCAGCAATATTTATAACTTCCTCTTTGGTGCCTGGCAGAGGATCCATCTTTTTCCCGTAATTCGAACTGCTGCGTTTCCCTCGTTTCTTGCCATTAGTAGAAGCAGTCCGATTTCTCAAATTGGCTTGCAACGCAAAATCCTCGTTCGATTGCTCCTTATCGGCTTCTTTCGTTTGTTCCGGAATGTCGTCAAAGTTAATGCCTCCAACCAACGCCAAACTCGGTTGCATTGGTTTTTCCTTTTTCAAGGTACCATCCGCTAAGTAACGTGTGGTTGTCAATTGGTGAAGTTCATACTTATCCATTAACACTGCATTACAAGCTTTAGTAGTTGTCTGGTTGTTGCCAATAACCACTCCTCTGTTTTTATCTTTGTTAGTAGCAACTAACTCATTGCCTTCTTCCATGCATAGGGCTGAAAAGGAAACGTTATTGAGTTCCCCAGCAGGACTGTAATAAACGCGCTTCACACCCACTAACAAACTATCGATGCCTTTCCACGCTTCGTTGTACAATGCTGAAAAATCCTTGTTTTGAGCGGCTGTTCGTATAGCGTCCTCTTCTCCCAATCTTACTAATTTGGGATATTCATAATCTGTTCGAACCACCAAGGCCATGTATTTGTAAAGGCTGTCTTTGTCGTCATAATATCGCGCAAACTCAATCGCAGCATCGGAAGTTGAAAGATTGGATTGAACATCTTTCCAGTTGATTTCGAATTTACCTTTCGAAGCCGCATATTCTCCGAGTTTGTTCACCAGTATTTTATCTAAGGAATCCGCTTGAACTTTGTAGCCTTCCATTACTTCTTTGTTGGAAGAGCCTTCGCTTTGTAATTTACTGTACAATTTGCGAAGCTGCTTCATTTCTAAAAACTGTGTTTTCATTTCTTCATCGGAAGACTGTGAAACTGCTTGATCTAATTCACGAGAGGTTTCTAGGAGAAGGGATTTTGAGATGAGGTTACCGTTGTAGGAGAGTTCGGTGGAAGAAGGAACAGAATCAACAGCTGAAACTGAAAAGCTATTCATGTTGTCATAAAAATCTTTTTCTTGTTGCCAATACATATACTTCTCAAAAGAATTTAAAAATGAAAAATCATGTCTTAAGTAATTTATTCGTTTAATCATCGATTCCAATTGATGAGAATAAGCAGAATTAAAATCCTGCAAAAGGATTAATACCGCGGATAAATCATTTTCAACCACAGAATTGTTATAATTTCCTTCAGGAAAAACTCTTTTTTGAATTTCACACGATTTCAACCAATTTATTTTTGCTTTCTCGTAATCCTGTTGAAAAAAATAGCAAGCTCCCAATAAATGATACGAATGAGCTGAAATAGTACTTATCTCTTTGAATGT
>CANHIS010000184.1 GCA_947460255.1 Bacteroidota bacterium | reverse complement strand
CCCTTTTGATTGAGCAAATGCTGCCAGATTGGTTATGCTCGAATCTACCTTTTGGAAAGAGCCGGGTAGGGGAGGGTAAAGGTCTTTTTTACGCAATACAAAGCCATAGTTTTGCGGATTTGTTAAGATTTCTTTTAAGGCCAATACGCGGAAAATATAACGGCTGGTTTCCTCGTTGAGGTGCAGGTCGTAATAGCTATTTACATTTTGTCGGTCAATTTGCTTCTGCATTCCATTGGTGCCAAGGTTAAACGATGCGGCAGTGAGTGTCCAGTTGCCAAATTGGGCATAGGCTTCTTTGAAAAATCGACAAGCTGCTTCTGTGGCTTTTTCGGGATTGTAGCGTTCATCGATTTCGTCGTTCATGATCAACCCATATGCTTGCGCAGTTGATGGAATAAATTGCCAGAAACCAGCTGCGCCTTTTGGAGAAGTATTGTGAAGAAAGCCCGATTCGGCGACAGCTAAAAACTTGAAATCGTCGGGTATACCATTTTTTTTGAGAATGCGAGCGATGATGGGTAGCCAGCGATTGGATCGTTTTGCCAGCAATACAGTTTGCGACTGGAAATAGGTGTTTACAAGAAATTCGCGATCGATGCGTTCACGCACTTCAAAATCTTCGAGCGGGACTGCTTCGCCGGCAAAATTTAAATCGTGTGGAATATTGACCGAATATATACGGTAATGGTCTTGGAAGTATTTCTCGTATTGCTTGTCGTCGGAGTCAATACCTGTGTAAAAACTGAAAAGGCGGATAACACCAAGTGAGATAAAAATTAACCCTAGCGCAAGAAAGCGGCGCATGCTCGTGTGCGAGAACTTTCGTTTGAGCTTGTGGATTTTCACGGTTTGGATTTAGGTTTACTTATTCGCGTTGTGCTGTACAATCCACCCAAAATGATGAGAAATACAAGCGCTGCTGATACGGTATAAGTCGTGTTCCAGTTACGCACATTATTCATAACAAAAATAGCAAGAAACATGGCTAAGCTTGAAAGTGAAATCATAACGAGTGCCACATGCCGATCGCCGAGCCCCAGGTAAGATAGATGATGTGTGGTATGGTCTCTTCCGCCTACAAAAGGGGATTTCCCCTTGAGTATGCGGTTAATCGAAACGGTGGTAGTATCGCTAATGGGAATTACAAACATGAGAATTGCAATCAGAAATTGTTTGGATTGAACCGCTGCATCATAATAATCAGGAGCGTTCCAAAAGTATTCAATTCCGATTCCAGCGAGAAATACGCCTAAAAACTGAGAGCCGCTATCTCCCATGTACATGCGCGAAGGATGCCAATTGTAATAAAGGAACCCTAACAAGGTTGAAACAACTCCCAAAAGCAAAATGGTGTTGAGGCTTATGGGTTGATTCCTAAAAGCCATACTGGCCAAAGCACCAACGCAGATAACAATTGAAACCGATGTTGTTATGGCATCCATGTTATCGAGCATATTGAGCGAGTTCATTAAGCCAACAACCCAGAAAAACGTGATAAACAGATTAAATGCATGCCACGGCGTGATTTCAATTATGTTGTCGGTTAAAACAAACGATATTCCACAAGCGAATTGAACAATGAACTTTAGAAAAGGCTTGGTGTTGTAGGCATCATCTGCCAATCCCATCATAAAGCCAAGCGATACTGCGATGAAAAAGCCTATAAATTTCTTGTTGAGCAATAAATCTTGATTGGGAAAGAAAACAGCATAAAAAATAACTGCAAAAAGAAAAAAGATGTAGAACGAAATGCCCCCAAACGCTGGTTTAGACGCAGCAGCCCAGCGAACTTGACTGGAATCATTTTTCATTCCGAGACTGAGCGAGAATTTTAGTAGCAGTCCATTAATCAATACGGAAGCAAAACATGTTAAAGCGACGTAACTTGCCAGGAGAATTGGAATTGAAAAATTACCCAAGTCTAACATAACTTATTGTTTAGATTTATAGTTGAAAGGCGAAATGAAGGCGTCAAATTCTTGATTGTAAGCATCTCTTTCGGAAAGAATTGGGTTACTTATTCCCCACTGAATATTCAGTTTAGGGTCGTTCCACATAATTCCCATTTCGGATGATTTATTGTAGACACTCCCACATTTATAGCTGAAAATGGTATTTTCTTCCAATGTGAGGAATCCGTGTGCAAAACCAACAGGTATGTACAACATGAGTTTGTTACGCTCATTCAATTCGATTGAAAAGTGTCTTCCATACGTAGGCGAATCATTGCGTATATCGACAGCAACATCGAGAACGGCCCCTTTGATGACGCGTACAAGTTTTGACTGCGCAAATTCCCCAACTTGGAAATGTAAGCCACGCAGAACCCCTGGTTGCGATAAACTTTGGTTGTCTTGCACAAATTCTTCTGGTATTCCTGTCTCTTTGAAGATGTTTTTATTGAATGATTCGAAGAAATAACCTCTCGGATCATCAAATACGCGCGGATGAACAAGAACTAAATCGGGGATTTCCAGGTGCTCGAATTTCATGGTTTATTGATTGATGAGTTTTTTGAAAAATTCTTTTAAGCTAAAGCGTTCACGTCGAATGTCTTCGTCGTAATACCCAAAGCCATAACCATAACCATAGCCGTAATCGTAGTCGTAAACGCCCGAATATCCATAACCGGATTTCTTTATGTCGACTGCATTAAGCACGATATTGAGGTTTGAAATATTGTTGTCGGAAATCAACTTTCGTACATTCTGAACAAAATTACGTTTCGAATAATTCTCCCTGAAAACGTAAATTGGATAGTCAGCGATTTTAATAATTCGGATTCCGTCGGTTACAAGTCCAATTGGTGGATTATCGGCCACAACAACATCGTATCGTTCTTTTAACTGGTTTAAAATCTCAACCATGCGACTACTAATAATCAATTCAGAAGGATTGGGAGGAACAGGTCCTGCTGTAATAAAATCAAGATTGTTGAGGCTGGATTTGTAAATACACTCATCAATTGTATTTCGTCCGATTAGGATGGTACTCATGCCTTTATCGTTTGGCACACCAAAACCAACGTGTATTTTGGGTTTGCGCATGTCTAAGTCGAGTATGACCACCTTTTTCTCCGAAAAGGCAATAATTCCGGCAAGGTTTAGTGCCACAAACGTTTTGCCTTCTCCCGAAATGGTTGAAGTAATCGCCATTAACTTAGATCCATCGCTCTTTGAGAGAAAGTCGAGGTTGGAACGAATAGATCTTAACGATTCGGCAATAATTGACTTCGGTTTTTTATCTACAATTAATTGAGAAATTGGAATTATATCTTTGTAATTTGGAACAATACCCAACAAAGGAAGCTTGATATGCTTCATGATCTCGTTCATGGAAGTAATCTCATTGTAAAGCAAGTAACGAATTATGATGAGTGCAAGGCTAACGATAATCCAACCGATGAATGCACTTAAAGCAACAACTCTTTTCGAAGGAAAGAAAGGCGATGAAGAAGCAACGCTCGATTCGAGAACCGTATTTTCGGATGTTACACCCGCATTTGTAATGGCAAGTTCTGATTTAATGGTTATTAGTTTATCATAATAAGCTTCATTAATCATATTCAGCTTTTGGAGGCGCACAAATTCAATGCGATCGAAGCTCAGGGCACTCATTTTAATTTCGTCTTCGTAATTGTTTAAACGCTGTTCTAATTGTTCTTTATCGTTGGCCAGTTTTATTTTTTGCAACTTTAAAGTTTCAAAAATCAACTTCTTTTGAATGTCTATTTGATAATCTAATTGAGCAATTTTAGAGGAGTTTTTCGTAACCGAGTAGAGTGCCTGTGTTTTCCTTTGGAGTAAACCCTGCAAATCGGATAGTAAACTGTTTATGTTTCCTTTTGAATCTGCAGTCGAGATTAACGAAACCAATTTAATAATATCCATGTCGGCTTCTTGTGCAATAGCGTCCTCAATGGTTTTAATTCCCACTTCATCGAGTTGAATCGAATTTATTTTCCCTTCGATATCTTCAATTCTATTCGAGAAATTGGGCAAGGGCGTCTCATCATTCAATTTATTTTTCGTCTTAAAATTCTGAAGTTCTAGTTCAGAATCATAAAGCTTATCATATACACCTTTTAGTTGATCGTCTATAAATTTGATTGTATTGGTGGCCGATTCAGATTGTTTTTCAATATCATACAGTTTAAATTCTTCGGCAATGGTATTGCAGATATCTGCTGCTTTATCGGAGTTTCTTTCGTAATAGAGCACCTTGATTGTTCCTGCTGATGAATTATCTACTTCAACGTTAAGGCTGAATGAATAAGTCCTAACTAGATTGTCTCTTTTCGTCAAAAGGAAATAATAAGGGCTTTCATTCAATCCCTTCATATCATTTCTTATTCGATCGAAATTGTCGACTGTTACCTTAATTGAGTCAATGATGGGAAGCCGCACCCATTTATTGGTTTGTATGCGAAAAACATTCTCCTTGTTGTTTAAGTTAACGGTAAGAAGAACATTGTTTTCGTCTGTAAAGGAAGTGTAAATCGGTATGGTATAGACCTCATTAATGGGATTTCGGTATTCAATCTCGAAGGGTGATGTTTTGTACATCTCGTAGTTTAAGACGCTGCCAATTTGAAAATACGAGATATCTAAAGGAAGTTTGTTGAAAACGCGATTTAAGAAAGTGGCCGACTTTAATAACTCCATCTTGCTGGGGAGATCGGTATTCGATTTGAAATTGTTATCCAATAGCAATTTTGAATTGCTATTAGCCATGGCAATT
>CANHIS010000183.1 GCA_947460255.1 Bacteroidota bacterium | reverse complement strand
ATGCCTCCTTAACGCATCCAGGCGATCATCCAATGCTGTAATTTGGTCAGGTTGGATCATAGTGGCGCAAAAGTAACCAAAAAATGAAGCATCGCACCACTCGTTGATCTTGGATGCTTTTTTCAACCTGATTTACTGAATTACCAGAGGTTTCACGGCGCTTCCGAGGCGAACGAAATAAAGTCCTGCAGGCATTTCTGAAACATCAATCAATACAATTCCCGCCTGATTTTTTGTGCTCCGATGCCAAACCGTTTGCCCCATCACATTGAAAATGGAAAGCTCATCACCAAACCTATTCGTCTCGATCAAAAGTTTTTCTGAAGCCGGATTTGGTGATATCGTGAATCGATCATCGATGCTTTCAATACCATCAATTAGATAATTGTACGGTGCAGAAATCTCTGAACATCCATTTTCGGCTGTAACGCGCACAAAATAGGTCGCATTGATTGGAGCTGGCTGATAGCTCGAGCTTGTAGCTCCTGGAATCGGCTGCAAAGATGAATTGAGCCACGAAATCGATTCGATAGCAGAACAACTTAAAATTCCATTGTTTTCGGTAATCACAGGAACTTCTGGAGCTTCGATAGTTGTCAGATTCAATGTGTCGTTTGCAAGTGCTTCGCCGCAGCCATTCCAAGCATTGGCAGTGTAAATTCCAGGCAAACGTGCAGCAATTTGAGAAGGCCCTTCAATCAATGAATCTCCATTCAAAAACCACCTAACCGAAACGCCAAACGGCACTTGAGCAGTGATGAATAAACTGTCGTTGCTGCAAAATTCAGTAAGATCGCCTTCCGAATACAGATCAAATGGTGGAGGAGGATCGCCAGGCCCCAAGGTTACACCACCCGAAACGCCCGAAATTCCGCAGGCATTGCCACTTTGAACAGAATATGTTCCCCATTCGGTGGCCTGTAAAACCGGACCATTGAAGCCATCCAATAAAGTTCCATCTAGATACCAAGTGTACTCTTGAAAATCTACAGGTGGAGCGTTGAGCAATACAAATCCACCCGGACAAAGTGCCGGACCTGGCTGTGCAATTATTTCAGGTTGTGTTGGTTGCAACGAGTCCACATTGAGGTAAAGGCTATTTTCCGACAAAGTCGACCCACAGCTGTTTGCCAAAGAAATCTGATATAAACCTTCCTCAAAAACAGTTACTTGGGGTGCATTCGGACCGAAAACCACTCCATTTCGCTTCCATTGGTAACTCACATTGCTGAGCGGATTCACAGTAAGTAAAAGACTATCGCCCTCGCACCTATTCAATGAACCGCTGTAAACGATAGTTTCTACAGGAGGAAGTGGGAAAACCACAACATTGGTGAATTGCGTTGAAAACAGCGTGTCGCAAGCATTCGAAACCCGAACTGTATAAACTCCTGCTTCGGTGGCTTGCACTTGATAGCCGGTTAATCCGCTGGGGAAACCATTTCTAAGCCATTCGATCAGAACGCCATTTTGCGGTGTTGTGGTGAGCGTCACCGATAAGCCTTCGCAAAAAGAAGTCGCACCAGTTACTTGAATATTGGGCAAAACAGGCGCAGCACCTGAAGAAACATCTATTTGATTGGAAGAAGTTGCGACACCACATCCATTCGACACTGTAAGCGTGTAAACACCTGGCTGAGAAACAAGTACGCTGTTGGTATTGGATGTAACATTGTTTCCGTTGCGCTTCCATTGCCAAGTAACGCCACTTTGTGGAGTGGTTGCAACAAGCACCGAACTTCCGTTACACAAGAAAGGGTTTCCCTGGGCGAAAAGCACTGGAATTTCAGGCAAAGGGTTGATGAGCACAGGGATCGAATTGATCGCAGCTGCAGTTCCGCAGTTGTTTTCCGCGATAGCGGTATAATTCCCCGACTCCGTAACCTGTAAAATTTCGTTGCTGTTGTTTAGCGATTGTCCGTTCTGGTACCAGGAAAAACTAGCGTTAGCAGGAAGATCCACAGCCAAAACAACCGTATTTCCTTCGCAGAGTTCGGTGGGACCAGCAGGCGTAATTACAGGAATCGGTGGATTTTCTTGGATCACTACTGACGGTGAATTTGCACTTGAAACAGTTCCGCAGGTATTGGTTAATTCGACTGTATAAGTGCCTGCTTCATTCACTGTGATTGAATTTCCAGTTAGGCTCAGTGGCTGATTGTTTTCGAACCATGCAATAACCGTTTGAGGCTGAGCTTCGATAGAAAACACAACATCGTTTCCTTGGCAAAAAGCAATTGGTCCATCCGCTTGAATTTCAGGTGGCGCAGGCGGGAACAGATTTTCTATCCACAAAGTATCCGAAAATGAAGAACCACATTGGTTAATCGATTCTATCACATAAGCGCCTACGGCGGAAAGTTGGAGATTTTCGGATTGTTGGTTCAGCGCAGTACCATCGAAAATCCAAGTAATTGAATCTGTTTCAGCAACCCATGAGGCAGATAGTTCTGTTCCTAAACATATTTGCTGCAAACCAATGGGCGTAAGCACTGGCGCCGGGGGAAGCTGAAGCTGTAAAAGTGTAAATGGCGGCGACAATTCGACACCACAAACGCCAGAATTTTGGAGCTGGTAAACGCCAGGCTCTGTGACTTCGAAAAAGCTTGATTGGGCTCCAGGAACCAAAGTGTCGTTTGCAAACCATTGCAGATTTCCATTAATTGAACTTTGCATCCAAGCGGGCGCAACGCAAAAAGTGGAGTCTCCAACAATGGATGGAATTTCAGTTGATGGATGAACGAAAAGTGTTGCCGAATCTCGCAGTGGCTGCCAAATTGAATCATTTGGCTGAAAATAAACAGTGTAGATTCCTGCTGGAATATTGTCGGGAATTTGAATTGAAGCAGTGTCGTTCAATTGGCTGATCGAAAGGGTATCTTGGAAACCAGACGTAGAACTGAACAACAAAGAAAACTGATCTGTAATTGGGAAATCATAAGTCCCCAAAATGGCAAGTGTTTGGGAGGCGCAAATTGAATCTCCAAACAACTCAATGTTCAACGAGTAAGCGTTAAAACACTTAATCGTAAACTGATATCCTTGCGCATCAATGGTATCGTTGGTGGTAAACTCAAGACGAACTTTGTGACTAAAAGCTTGAATTTGTGCAAGGGTGCTTCCTTCGGTGAAAACTGCGAGTGGTGGTTGGGAAAGAAAAAAGTCGTCGTAAATTTTAAGTGAATCGCCTTGAGCAAGTTCCAATAAAGTAAAATCCAACACGATCCTAGAAGCAGGATCAACTTCAATATGCTCCACGAAATTGAGGTTAGGTGTATAATTGCCTTCCTCACCCGGATCTTTAAAAACGGTATCACACGGCACAATTTGGCAGAACAAACCTAACGGAGCAACTGCTAACAAGAACCCTAATAATTGCTTAAATAGTTTCATTTTCTCTAGGCGAAACTACGAAAACAGCAGGCATGCTAAAAATTGTGACAAGAAAACGTTGAAACGAATTGGATAGATTTAATTTTGCGCTTTCAAAAAAGTCAAACTTCATGTTGCAAGTTCCATATCTCCGCGAAAATACTGAGGAAGTAATTGCTGGCCTCTCAAAAAGAAACAATCTCGACGCTCGTGAAAGGGTGCTTTCGATCATTGCGCTGGATGATGAACGCAAGAAAAACCAAAGTGATTTGGATAATTTATTGGCTCGTGCCAACCAAATTGCGCGTGAAATTGGCGATTTGTTCAAGAACGGTAAAGCTTCAGAAGCGAACGTATTGAAAGCTGAAACAGCCGAAATCAAAGAAAAAACCAAAGGACTAGAACTAGAATTGGAAGAAAAAGAAACGGCCATCCGTGAAATTCTTTATACCCTTCCGAATGTTCCTTGTTACATGATTCCATTTGGAACAGGTCCAGACGAAAACGTGATTGCTGAAGAGCATGGCAGTATTCCAACATTGCATGAAGGAGCAATGCCACACTGGGATTTGGCCAAAAAATACGACATCATCGATTTTGAGTTGGGTGTTAAAGTAACCGGTGCTGGTTTTCCATTCTACAAAGGGAAAGGTGCAAAACTTCAGCGCGGATTGATCAATTTCTTCCTCGAAAAAGCTACCAATGCTGGCTATACAGAATACCAAGCTCCATTGATGGTGAATGCAGATTCAGGATTTGGAACGGGTCAACTTCCTGACAAAGAAGGACAGATGTACTACATGCCTGCGGATGAATACTTTATGATTCCAACAGCGGAAGTCCCAATTACCAACATCTTCCGTGATACTATCCAAAAAGCTGAAGATTTACCCATCAAAGCTTGCGGTTACACGCCATGTTTCAGAAGAGAAGCAGGATCTTACGGAAAAGATGTTCGTGGACTAAATCGTCTGCATCAGTTTGACAAAGTGGAAATTGTGCAGATTGCTCATCCAGACAAATCGTACGATATCCTAGAGGAAATGCGTAACCACGTGACTAGCTTGCTGAAAGATTTGGAATTGCCTTATCGTGTGCTTCAACTTTGCGGAGGCGATATGGGTTTTGCATCTGCTTACACTTACGACATGGAGGTATACTCTGCTGCTCAAAGCAAGTGGTTGGAAGTGAGTTCAACATCCAACTTCGAAGCGTTCCAAAGTAATCGCTTGAAACTTCGCTTTAAAGAAGGTGATCAAAAGCCTAGATTAGCGCACACTTTGAACGGATCAGCCTTGGCACTTCCAAGAATTGTGGCGGCAATGCTAGAAAACCATCAAACTCCAGAAGGCATAAGAATTCCAAAGGTATTGGTGCCATATGTT
>CANHIS010000182.1 GCA_947460255.1 Bacteroidota bacterium | reverse complement strand
TTTTTATACACAAATTTATATTCAATTGAAAGATTGACTTAAAAGTGAATGAGAACGAGGGGATATAAAAAACGTGTACTCATCCTCTTGGAAAGTTTAGGAGCTCTTCCCCAAACCAAAAATATTTTTACTGGCCAAGGTCTATTTTCCTCCAAGCACCTCAGTACACGTTTTTTATACACAAATTTATATTCAATTGAAAGATTGACTTAAAAGTGAATGAGAACGAGGGGATATAAAAAACGTGTACTCATCCTCTTGGAAAGTATAGGAGCTCTTCCCCAAACCAAAACTATTTTTACCGGGCAAGGTCTGTTTTCCTCCAAGCACTTCAGTACACGTTTTTTATATAAGGGTTTATAACCAAACCTTATAGAATTAGGGTACCAAACATAAATGTATTGGAAATCCTTTAAGTAATTTGCACCGCCTGAAATATATATAGGCTGGGGACTCCACAACCATACAACACCCACAACCATACACTCATAAACTCACACAACACCCACACTCATAAACTCACACCCTTTGCAACACCATGTTCTTTGTACTCCCAACAGAAATCATTCAGCACCACATAGTTCCCAAACTCGATATTCAGTCTATTGTCAGAATAAGGGCAAGCAACAAGGAGCTCAAGGAGGGCGTTCCTGCCCCCAGCCCAGCCGTGCTGCGACAGGAGGCCTTGAAAATCTTTCACCACCGTGTTGTGGACTACTGCAAGGATCAGCACGACTGCAACTTTATTACACACCGGCTGTGGTGTGTGCTTCCAATTCCCCTCCGCCCTCGGTGGCTCTACGCAGTCGACTGGGATCAATACGACTCCATGACCATTACTGTCCCCGCGCCTGGATATTCGCACCTGGACTACCACATGAATACATTTGATGAAGTGCTCACCAGGCTGAGTTCAGATGAGTTTTGTTCCTGGTTTGACTTGGCCATAGACATAGAGGTGTCGTTCTCTGACATTGTGCCGTCTCAGCAACAGCAGTGGTTTGTGAAAGGGGTAGAGCGGTACATTAGCCTGGTGGAGCCGTCTAGTCAGGAGACGATTGCCATGAATCGAGAGTATCGATGGCAAATGGTTTTGGAGCGATTCCTAGATCCAGACTACTTGATGTAATTTTTGAGGTGGTGACAAACTACTTCCATTCTCTCAAACAAATCACGCAACAAAACAAATAACGCTTCCAAAAGTACTTAAGACCTTACCGTGTTTATTATGTTGTATCCATGAACTACACTCGGGCAAATGAATTTTGCAACACCTAAGAATCAAGGCATTGCTCATTCAACTACCTTCATTGTGTATGCTTCCTTAGAAAATCCTAAGGAAACGCTCCTACAATCCCCCAAGGGTTTCATCTCCTTATAGATCCTAATGTTTTGGGGTGTTGCAAAATTCACCTGTCAGAGAGTAACCACCATCTGTCGAGAGTTTGGATAGAGTCTTACACGTTTCTTGTATAGCCAGAATACTTTCTAATTTGAGGATGGCAGCGTTTATAAGTGCGAGCTCATGTGTATGTGTTGTCTTCTCAAGGAAATCGCGAGTCCCGTAAAACAAACCGTTCACGTCTTCATGTACCAGTTCATAGTCAAACATTTTTAGGCTGAAACTCTGTTCACTATCCACCAGCTCACATATGATTCTGAAATAGCGTGTGCGCATCAGATCGTCAGTAGGCAGAACAATGATTGCCTCAACCAGCGGCCAGAAAATGTTTGTGACGTCCATTGTGTCACTCATCGCACCATACAATTAATGTTTCACTTTTTGTCTAAAAGGAAAACTTTAGGGTTTTTTTGTTTTTTTGTCGCCCACCTTCAACTCGCCTTCCACTCACCTTCAACTCACCTTCCACCCGTCTTAATAACCCGCCCATTCCACTCAAACCCGACAGCTTCTTAATAGCCCCTCTGCCTCCGCACCCTGTCAAGCTCCTCCCAGAACTCCTCCGTAAAGTATTTCGGCACAACCGCGTCATACTGTGCGGCTACCCGCTCCAAGTGCCTGTGACTCTCCTTCCAGACCTGCGTTGTGGCCTCCAGTACCGGTGGAACCTCCTCTCCTTTGAGCACCATGTCGCGCAGTAGCGTGCGGATACGCATACAGTAGCTTGTCAGCACGCCCGCGTAATCCGCATACTTGATGCGTTTCTTCTCGCGCTGCTGTAGGACTCGCTTGAACTGCACGTCAGTTACCTCCCCGCGCATCAACTTGACACGCAAGTCCATGTTCTCCTCGAAGCGCTGGTTTGTCAACTTGCTGCGCTCCCACAGCCACAGGTGCGTCACCCGGCGATTTAGGTTTGTTAACTCCTGGTCTATCTGTACCTTGACTCTACGAGCTTCCGCACTGCGCCCTGCCGCCTTGTTGCGACTCAGTTGCTCGTTCAGCGGTGGGAATGCCGCGGGGTCTGTTCTCCACTGGTAGGCATGGAAGTTGATACGGTCTTGTACACCGCTATTGTTTCTTTGCCACTCAAAGTAGTGTGGGTTGTGGATGTTCTGCCCTTCTTCGCTCAGCCCCGTGTTCCAGTTCCAGGGCTTGTGGCACATGACACACCACATCTGAGCACAACCCGAGATCCGAAAGGTGGGCGCGGCGCAGTGCGGGCACGGCTTGCTCTCCTTTGCCAGTTGCTTGGCTGTTAGGACGCTCTCCGGCTTGCAGGTGTGAACGAGCGAGTCGCTGACCAGCTCGTGACACTCGCGACACACAGCTGCCTTGCAGGTACCGCACTCCAACTTCTTGTCTTTCAGCACAAACCCCTTGCAGCCGCCCGCCGGGCACGGGCATAGCAGCTGGGGCTGTTTGGCAGCTGGTGTCGAATCGCGAAAGTAGTTGTGGTGGAGTTGCTGGGTCAGGGTCTGGTGGCGATCTTGTAGCTGCTTGTAGAGCCGATGGTCGTCCTCGCTCCATGACCCCTTCCTATCCTCGTGCTCCTTGAACACCTTCTTCTCAGCAACCACCTTCCGCAACTCCTCGCGCAGCACTGCCTTGGTCTCCAGCCAGGTGATATAGAGTTGAGTGGCTGGCATCATACCCCGCTCTCGCTCGAACAACAGATCCTCACGCCGCTCCTTCCAGTCCTTGGTCACCCACTTCTTGGGGAAGGCTTCCAGCAGCTTCTCGCGGTTCCAGACAGCATGACAGCTCATGCAGTCCGCCGTGTCACGTGTGCTCTCAAGGAGATACCTCTGAGCACATGAGACACAGGTCTGGAACGTGCAGCTGCCACATCCAACTACAGCGTTAGCTTCGCAGCACACGTTGCAGGTGGAGGTAGCCATCATACCGTCGCTCCTTCAGGCAAGCGTCGCGTTGCCGCTCCTTCCGCGAACCAAGGAATATGTACCTCTTTATGTCAATTCAATTTTTTGTCAAATAAAACATTTAGGGTTTTGCTGTTGTGGGAGGGTGGGGCTACGTCTCTACATACCATGACGAGATAGCCAGTCTGTGTAGCACGGTACGAGGTCTCCGTCATAGGGTGATGAATGCCATACCAATGCGGCGGTCACCTTTGGTTGTCCAATATCCAATTCGTCATTCTCCACAAATAGCTTAAAGGCATTATCACGCTTCACGAGTTTAATTGTTTGTTTGACTTTTAGATCCTTAAGTTTCGGATAGTGTTGGGTGACATCAAAGTTAATAGCAATCTTGTCGAAGTTTATGGACAAACATAAATATCTTTCAGAGGGTTTGCGGTAAATGTTTTCGATAGATAGTCGATTGGTATGTGTTTTATCATATGCGGATGCATTCCAGCTATAGCCGCCTGCATAACTAATTGTAAATTCCATTGGGTAAAACCAAAACGTTGTATGTTTATTGTATTCAGTTTTTTGGGTTTGGGGGGATAGGAGATCCTTAAGTGCCTTACATTTTACGCGCCCTAAAAGTCGCAATTAGGTCATGCAAATAGGGTGCCAGTTGCCACTCCCTGATTTCCACCCTCTTTACATCCTCATTCAGACTCATAACACATTCGACTTTATGCGGAGTGTATCGGTGCACATACATATATCTTATTGTTGGCTCCGATTCGCGGATGTCCCATGTGGTTTGAATGGTATAAGATGTTTTGGTGATGGGATCCATAGGAGTCCGACGGAACTCGAAGATGAGCTTAGCTGAGTATTCCCTTTCAACACTTTGAATTGGTTTTAGAGGGTTATGAGTTGCCATCTTGTAGATCTCACGCTGCAAATCATTTGGAAGTCTTGCAAAGTGGCAGGCAATCGGATGGAGCTGCATGACGATTCACATTTAGGCACCATTTCTTATGCCTTTCAATTTTACAAAGGAAAACCCTTTTTTTGATTTGGGAAAACCCAATTTTAGTTTTGTGACCCTCAACCCATGTTTTTAGGTTTTATTTTTAGTCCCTATACTTGACTTGGATGTTGTATTTGCGCATCTTGAGCAAGACTGCAAGGGGGAGGTCACTCTTGCATATAGTTTGACCGATCATCCGCAACAGAGTCGGTTTCTTTTTAGTGCATGGCTTCTTCTTAATGCCACCCTTGATGCTCAGCGAACCCATAAGCTTTGCAAGACTGTCTGCTGAATCCATTTTGACTTCTCGGTGGTGGCTGTTACTCTCTGACAGGTGAATTTTGCAACACCCCAAAACATTAGGATCTATAAGGAGATGAAACCTATATAAGAATTCAAAGAGATATGGAAGTAGGTTCTTAGTCTAGGAAAGAAGGTGATAAACCTTTTATTTAGGAGTCTCCTAG
>CANHIS010000181.1 GCA_947460255.1 Bacteroidota bacterium | reverse complement strand
TGAAACATTTACGTAGAAGCCGGTCATCACATCCATCTCGACGCCACGAAGCCGGACCTTGATCGACTGCCCGGCGCGCGCCTGCGTCTCGGCCAGGCAGACTGCCCATCCTATCTTCTCGCGCCAGAGCAGATCGCCCAGCTTGTGGGTGATGCCGCGCTCTCCCTGGCCCCGCATCTCCGATGCCCAAACCGGCTGCAAGGCATCCTCAATCTCGCAGAGCAGCCGAGTCACGATCGGTGCGACATGAGCGACATACGACCTGGCATCCTCGATCCGGATCGTGCCGAGTAAACCGGTAATGCGAGCAGGTTTCGCTGAGGCCAGCAGTTGCGGTGCGGTGAAAACTTCCCTGATCGCAGTCGCCTTGTCGATCTCGGTACCGGCGCCTTGCCAATCCGCGCCACCCAGCGTCGCCACCAAGACCAGCCATAGTGTGCCATCGCCGACCACGTCGTCGAAGGTGTCCTTCTTCCCGTTCTGGGCGTATCGCTGCTCGACAACACGCAGTAGGCCGCCTGCCCCAGTCCCCCTGCCGCGAAACAGTATCGAGAAGATCTCTAATGCCCACGTTTCCGCAAGCTCCTCCGTCACCCAGCCCCTGCGTTGGCCGCGTAACGCAACTGCAAGCGGGAACGACACCGCCTGCACCATCTGCGTTGCCGTGCAGCGCTCAGCGAATGCAGCCGCCGACATTTCCGTGAGAAACGCATCAATCTGCGCGGCTAAGCGCTCTCGGAACCTTGCCTCGATGGGCGGCCCTTCGGAATCAACGCCGGGCTGATCCGACTTTCCGTTCTGTCTGGGCTTCCCGGGCCCCTCCGGAATTTGCCCTTCGTCGATTTCCTCGTCTTCTGCAGCCGCGGGTGTCGGGGCATCTTCAGTCTGAGACTCGAACAAGAGCCGCAGAATGCCGGTCAGCGACAGCGATCCCGGCTGCGCGGACCCGAGGTGGGGCAGGGCCTCGTGCGACTCTTCGAGGTGGACGATCAGGTCGTTGGGGTTGACGGGTGTCGAAGACGCATCGTCTTTGGTCTTGCGGTTGGCCCTTCCGAAGGTCGGGTCGCGGAAAGAAGAGGTGTCGTTGAACAGGGCCTGTGCAACCTCCTGAAGTTCCTCGAGCATTTGGCGCTGCGCGGTGGGACTGCCATCGCGGTCCAGTCCTTTGAACGGTTCCAGAAGCCGTGCCGCCTGACTGGCATGTTCAAGTGAGGCGACATCGTCTACCCAACGCTGGCCTGTCGCCCAAGTGTCGTGGCCAATGGTCACGACCACAGAGGCGAACACCGTCGCTGCATCCATTCCGTCAATCAGCGCGCACGCCCAATGTCCACCAGATTCGGGGGAGCGTGAGAGCGGCAGTCGACGTCCGCCAAGCAAGAGTTCGACGCTTGCGTCGAAATCAGGCTCTGGAAGAATGTCCGCGTGCAAGCAGCGCGACGAGTGGTCCCATTGCAGACACTTAAGGACGAATTGCTGGTGATGGGCAGGAGGTTCAGTGCCAGGGGTGGGGCGTGGCTTAAGCAGCTCGGCAGGGGTTTGTCCAGGCGCAGCCCACAGCTTCGACGCGGATTCGAATCCCTCCGCGTCGGGCTGGTCGTAAACGACAACGGCTTCGATATTCCCACCGCTTTCGGGCGCAACAATCCACGCGGCTGAAGAACAGTTCGCAGACCCCATCACTGCGGCGGGACCATCGGCACCCTCGAACCAATAAAGCTTCGCGTGCAGCGGACGTTCTGGGGGAGCAGCAACCAGCCGCAGTTCCAGGGGCAAGTCCTCGAGCCTTTCGGGGATGAAACTGGCCGAAGACGGCGTTAGCGCAACGGTGGCGCGCGTCACGCCAAACGTCGCGTTCGCCCAGTGCAAGAACGCGCCAGACTCGTCTGTTGAGCCAGTGAGGATCTTCACTTCATCGAAGCGGCGGCCAGCCCAGCGCCGAGCAAGCTCAGAAGCCAGTGACTTGGTCTGACGGCTGTGAAGCATGGGACTGGCTTCGATTGTTGCGGCCGGGGTCAGGCTCAGCCAGGGCACATCCTTGATCCGGCGTACGGCATCACGCTCCAGATTGCCGTGACACCATGTCAGCACATCGTCTAGGAACGGATGGAGCCAACCGCCCTTGTCTGGGTGGTCGGGCCCGATCATCCACGCGGTTCCAAGTTCCTGGTTGCCGCCCCAACCTGAACTCGTGACGTTCCCGCTGCCAATCATTACGACCCCGTCCTTCGGACCCAGTCGGAGGAAGATCTTCGGGTGAAACGCTCCGGGGACATTGGCGCCGGCGAGTAAATAGTGCTTTCCGAGATGCCACAGCTGTCCGGCCGCAGCTCGGATCGACATATCGATCTGATTCTTGTCGCCAAGAACCAGGATGTCGCTGGATCGCCCAGCCCACAAATCTGGCAGGACAACCTGCTCGAAGAAGATCGGATCGAAGGAATAGGTCAACAGCAGTGCCTTGTGGAATGCGCGTTCGCGACAGAACAGACGGGGGTTCACGTTTCCGTCCCTTCGGCCAGGCCCTTGTAAGCGCGCATCAGTACAACTTCGCCATCAGCGGTTATTCCCTTCGAGTCAATCAACTTGAGTTGGCTGAGCCAGCCGAGCGCTTGCTGGATTCGAGAACCCGTCCGTCCTGCCACAAAGCCCTTGTCGCGCGCAAACCACTTGTTTCCTTCAGCGGTCAGCAATGCGACGTCACGCCTCAGATCGACCTGCAAACGCGACCAAGTGATCTGTAGATGCTGCTGAACGGTACGGAACGCCATTTCCGCTGCGACCTCGCGCAACGGACGGTCTTCGCGCCGGAGCCGTTCTAACTCAGGAAGCACGACATCGCGCATTCCCAAGCGTCGCCAACCCTGGTACGACAGACCGCTGTGTTCCAGTACGTTCTCGCGCACCGAATCACCGACGCGAATTGACGCCATAATCCAAGCTACGACGGCCAATGACAGCGCGCCTGCGCCCGATTTCAGGGCTCGCCTGTAAAGCAGGGGCTCGATCAGTTTGTTCGGCCAGCGCGCAATGCCGGTCGTCGCTCCACCCGCCGCTGAAAGGTGGCTAAGTAGACGGTCCTCCAAGTCTCGGAAGGTCAGGTCCGTCACCGACTCGCCGGAGGAGATGATGCCCATGTCACGTAGCGCAGAGTCATGCTCCTCGACGCGTTCCATCAAGGCCGCGATCACAGCGTCTCTGTCGGCTCCCGCGAGACCCCCATCCGGCTGTCCCAAAATCTCACCCATCACCGCAGCGAGCACACCTTCTTGCGTGACAGCGATGGCATCTCGCACGCAGTAGGTGGCCCATCCATCCGCTACCTGGTCGATCAGTGGCTCTCCGAAACGCGCCACAGAGCACACGGCGTCGAAGAAGTTGCTTTCGCTTGGCTGAGCCTTCAGCTTGCTGGCTAGCGCGAGCAAGCTCGCATAGGTGCCAATTCGCGCCCGCTCTTTGTGCAAGGGCGCAGCCGGAACGATGGCCGCCAACAGCAGGTCGCGCTCGTCATCGGGAATCTGGTCGATCCGTACGACAGCGCCGAGCTCTCGCAGATCATCAATCGACACCTCTGCGAGATCCTCCTGGAGGACGAGGCGCTCGACGATCGGAATCCGTTCAAGTCGTCGGGTGACCGATTGAGCTAAGGGAAGACCGCGTTCGAAGACCAGCCCTGGCACGGCGTTGTCACGCGTCTTGCTGATGCCAAGCTGGTCTGATGGTCCGGTATAGATCGTCGACGCAGGCGACTTCACAAGGCTCGAAATCTGGATTCGCGGTTCGTTCCTTGCGAGTCGCTCGAGTGCCTGATCGGAGCCAATCAACCCGCTGAGAGAGGGCTCGTGAACGAGGTTGCCCAGCACCAGGGCCGACTCGATTCGCGCTGCGAAGTCCGTGAACGCCTGCCAGTTGTCGGTCCGACCAGTCTGACCATATCGATGGATCAGCCAGGCCCGGAACGCCAGATAGCGAACCGAAGGCGTCACGGTGGTGACGCCGTCGAGCAGTGTGCCTCCGATGAATTGAACCGGGAGGCGCAGACCAAGCAGGTCCAAGCCACCCGTGATGAGGGCCCCGCTATTGACCCATTGGGGCGGCTGGAGAGTCGTGCTTATATCCATGGCACATCACGCTCATGGGACTGCCCCAGGCCAATGTCGTCGCCGAGGATAGCGCGGCCGCGGTGCGCCAGGAACTCGACACCCGTGACCTGGTGCGGGTAGAACGCGTAAGTGTCGAGGTTCATGCTGAACTCCTCTTTAGCAGTGGTTGAGCCGATGGGCAGGGGCCTGCAATTCGGATGAACTCGCCCCGGAAACGTCGTGTGGAGGTGGGAGGATCGGGTGCGACAGGCTCACCGGATGAGCCTGGGGTACGCGAAACTTAGAGGTTTATGCGGCCAGGGACTCGAGCTTCGGCACGATTTCGGAACCATTCGAGGTTCAGACATTCGTCTCGAAATTTTCCGTTGAAGCTTTCGTCGGCACCATTCTGCCAAGGTTTGCCAGGATCGATCAACGCAGTTTCGATCGCGGTCTCTTTCAGCCACCGCAGGACGGCATTGCTCACGAACTCCGGGCCGTTGTCAGAACGCAGATACATGGGCGCGCCATGCACGCTGATGAGCTGGCTGAGAACCTCGATCAGGCGACCGGAACGCAGGCTACCCTGGACATCGATCGCGAGCGCTTCCCGCGTGTATTCGTCGATGAGGGTCAAGCACTTCAGCTGTTGCCCGTTCGCGCAAGCGTCGAATACGAAGTCATACGCCCACACCTGGTTGAC
>CANHIS010000180.1 GCA_947460255.1 Bacteroidota bacterium | reverse complement strand
TTAAAACAAAAGCCGAACCGCTAACAGGCGCTTAGCAGCATTCGGGCATTGGAAATCCTAATAAAGATCAAGTTACTTGGAACTTTGCGTTTCCAAATGTACATTTGAGTCTACTTCCCCGAACGCCGCCAAGCGCCGGACCGTTAGCAACAAGCTCATGATGAACATATTGCTCAATTTACTCCTCATAATCAATACAACAACATTTATAGTTGCTAAGCCAAAGTTGTTTCCTAAATTTAATTATACTTCATCGAAATCTGAACTGATTACAAACGAAATATTCAAAACCAAAAGCTCAATATTAATTGTTGGTCATATTGGATGTCCTCCTCTGATGCAATTTATAAGAGACGCTCAAGAAGCAAATATTAATAAACAATTTCAATTAATTTATATCCTAGAAAATACAAACTCACAAATAAATCAGTTTAATTCTACAGAAGAAAATACTTGGTCAAGAACAAGAAATTATTTCAAGATAGAACCAATGAATGAGATAATCATCGGCGAGTGCAACAATGAAAAATTGATTACCACTAAAGATAAGATAATAATCAAATCTCAATGTAGAAAATTATCTAAAAAGCTTAAAACAAAATCTTCACCTACGATTTATTTCGTCAATGAAAAAGGAGAAATTACAAAATATCTGAAAGGATATTATTCAGGCATGACGAGCAAAGAAAGGATGGACAAACTAATTAATGAATAAGAGCCTGTTGCTAACAGCGGTTTTGCGCAACGCGGGGTTTGTGGTTTCAAAAAGTCATCAAGTTGCTTGGAAGTTCACGTTACTTTTGATACATTCGAGTCCTGAAACCCGCGCTACGCAAAGCCGCGAACCGTTATATGCCATTTTAAAAAATGCCTCGTCCTAAAATAGGTTGACCAAAAATTAAACACTTATTGGTCAACATGGAAACACAGAAAAAAGATCCCTGCCGAAAAAGAAATGGCAGAGAAATCAGTTTTGATTTCAAACTTTCAGTCATTGACGAAATCAATAATGGACTTATTTCGCTAAATTACGCTTCTAAGAAATACAACATTTCGCGAAGCACTATCGAGTATTGGCGAAATAAATTAAGTAACTATGCTTCTAAATCTAAAAGTATGAGCAAAGAACAGGAAATCAAAAAGCTCAAAGAACGAATTGAAGAGCTTGAGTTTGTTAAGGATTTTCAACAAGACATGATTGTTGAATTTGAGAAGATTACCGGGGAGGAACTTTCAAAAAAGTTTTTACCCGAACACTTAGCTCAAGAGATACAGCGAAAAAAGAAAAAACTTACAAAGTAAAATGGCTGTATCAAGTGTTCGGGATAAGCAAACAAGCTTATTACAAACGCATTGAATCTGACAAGGTAAAAGTGCAGCAAAGGGAATTTGTCTTAAACGAAGTAGATAAAATTCGCAAGGAAATGCCTCATACAGGCACCAGGAAACTGTATCATCATCTGTTGCCTACTTTGATTCAAAATGACATCAAAATGGGCAGAGACGCTCTCTTTGACCTACTTCGTTACAATCGACTTCTAGTGAAAAAAACCAAAAGATTCCATATCACTACTGACTCAAAACACTTTTATTACACATCACCTAACAGAATTAAAGATCTGGAAATCAATCATTCAGAACAGGTATTTGTAAGTGACATAACATACATTAACACCGACAAAGGCCACGCTTATCTAGCATTGGTTACAGACGCTTATTCAAAAACAATAATGGGTTGGAGCTTCGATGATAATATGAAAGTATCAATGGTAAAAGAAGCACTAACTATGGCGCACAAAAACTGCATCTTTGAGCATGCCAGTGTCATCCATCACAGCGATCGCGGTAAACAATACTGCTGTCCAGATTACACAGGATTTGCTGCAAACAAAGGCTTTATAATGAGTACAACTCAGCAGTCAGATCCTTACGAAAATGCAATTGCAGAGCGTATAAACGGTATTTTAAAATACGAATTTGGCTTGAGGAAAAAGATTGCAAGTGTTGAAATTGCTCGAAAGATCATTAAGCAAGCAGTGGAGATTTACAACAACCAAAGACTTCACTGGAGTCTTGATCTAAAAACACCGCAAATGGTACACAATAGCTACAATCAACAACAATACAAATCATACAAAAGAAAAGCAGCTTAAATGGTTAAAATTGTATCTTTGAAATGAGATAATCAATCAGAAATAATTACTCCTGATTAAAAATAAAAATCCGTTTTTGAAGCAAAAAATAACAAAGAAAACAACCCAAAAATGGTCAACCTATTTCAGGACAAGACAAAAATCATGCAGAAAATAATCAAGGCATTTGCGTTTATGTTCGTTTTTGGTTTTTCCAATAAATTAACAATTGGGCAAATTAATTCTAGTAATTCAGTTTATAAAGATTCATTGCTACAAGCATTAAATAACAATAGAGTATTTGAATATAAACACATTGGTCGTGGATATCCATCATCAAAATTTAAATTATTCGAAAAACTGTATGAAATTTCTGATGAAACTAGTCTACTAGAATTAACAAAAAACAAGAATCCAATCATAAGATCTTATGCATTCTTTGGATTAACTGAATTAAATCCCAATAAAGCCTTCAAAATATTAAAAAAAAACAGATGGAACAATAACTCAATTTATGTTCAAAATGGATGTTTAGGTGGTTTGTCAAAGGTAAACTTTTTAATGGCTAATATTTTAAGCGAAAAATCAAAAGACTTAACTCCAAAACAAAAAAGGCTTATTGAACGAATTGAAAATAAAGAGTTTAGATATTCTATTCGATTGAAAAAAAAGCTTAAAAAAGATAAACACAGATATCGATATAGAAAACACGTAGATAAACTAAAAACGACTTATAACAAAACTAATTCAAAAGACAAGTAAATGAATCAACTATAAAATGGCTAACCAAAAGAATGACGCAAAATCTTAGAGCCCAAACATGAAAATTTTATCCTACAGAAAGTCTAGGGAGAATTATTGTGTTCACCCAACCTAACTCTAAAATGAATCGACTATAAAGAAAGAAAAACGGCATATAACAGGCGCTTAGCAGCATTCGGGCATTTGAAATCCTAATAAAGATAAAGTTGCTTGGAACTTTGAGTTTCCAAATGTACATTTGAGACAACTTATCCCGAACGCCGCCAAGCGCCGGACCGTTAGCAGCAACCAAGGCTCCGATCCTTATAACACTATGATCATCAATTACATTAGTTTATGTATCTTGAAAAATTAAATATTAATTCCAAACAAATGAATTCACAAAGGCTTTTTATTGCATGCAAATCTATCATTGCCTTAGGCATGGCTCTATTAGTTCTTTCTAGTTGCAACCAGTTTGAAAAATCTGACTCGGAAATTGCAATCAAAAAATATGTACAGCGCACATTTTATCAACCTGAAACATACAATGCAGTGCGTTACTTTCCTCCCAGAGAAATGAAAGTTTCTACTGATCCAAAAGACAGAAACAACTCTTCATTATCAGAAGATAAAAACAAAATTGTGGATGGTTGGGGAATTACGATTAATATAAGTGCAATGACTCGTAATGGTGAAGTAAGTACTCAATCGGCGGCATTCTATCTTAATGCCAAGTGCGATAGTGTAATTTTCTCTGACGTCGCACCGCAATTTTTAAAAGCTGATTCTTTAAGTATTTTTGGTTCAGCACACTGATGTCATAATTTAAAAACGCAAAAGATTTCTCAGAAACACCAGAATAATACAATAATCGAAAATTACAACAGCTGTCTTAATTTATTGGCAGCTGCTAACAACTGGTTAGCGCAATTCGGGCATCTGAAGTTCTCATAATCATCAAGTTAATTGGAAATCTTCGTTCACTTTGATACATTTGGGACAGCTTTCCCGAACAGCGCCAACCAGCGAAACGTTAGCAACAATATTTTTTTGGAGATACAAGTAAAGTCTCATACCTTTGATAGTATCAAATGATATTATCAATGAAGCCTCCTTATGACATTACTCCGAAGATTCTAAAGCTTATAAGTTCTATCTCCGAGAAAATTGGGGAAGTAAACGCAAACTATCTTAGCAAACAATCGCCTCAACTGCGTAAACAAAATAGAATTAAAACAATACAATCTTCTTTACAAATCGAAGGGAATACCTTAACTGAAGATCAAATTACAGCATTGATTGACAACAAGAGAATAATTGGACCTGAAAAAGATGTTTTAGAAGTTCTAAATGCAATTAAAGTTTACAATGAACTAAATAAATATAAACTCCACTCGGAAAAAGATTTTTTAAATGCTCATGCTTCATTAATGAATGGTTTGATCAAAAATGCGGGTAAATATAGAAATCAAAGTGTTGGTATTGTAAAAGGTAACGATATCGAACACGTTGCTCCTCCATTTCAGAATGTACCATATTTAATGAAGGACTTATTTGAATATCTTAAAGATGACCAGGAACTAACATTAATTAAAAGTTGCGTCTTTCATTATGAAATGGAATTTATACATCCATTCATTGATGGCAATGGCAGAATGGGTAGATTATGGCAGACCGTGATTCTAATGAATGATTATCAAATATTTGAATTCCTGCCTTTTGAAACATTGATAAGTGCAACACAGGATGAATATTATAAATCGCTTTCAATGAGCGATAAGTCAGGAAAATCAACTCCATTCATTGAATATATGTTAGGTGTTATTGAAAAATCACTATCCCAGTTGCTTAATTACAACAATAGAATTCTAAAGGACACTGACAGAATAGAATACTTTTTAAATCAAGGATATAAGGAATTCAGTCGAAAAGATTACATGAATATATTTAAGGA
>CANHIS010000179.1 GCA_947460255.1 Bacteroidota bacterium | reverse complement strand
TGTTCTATGAAATCATTCAACGCCGTGGTGCTCGTGCATTTGGTAAAGGCAATTTCAAGGCCTTGTTTGAGGCAATAGAACGCGAACAAGAAAGACGCGGAACACTTTAATGCATTTAGAATAGCCTTAATTAGAAGCATTTTACGCATTGCCCATGAAGTCTAGAATCAAGATTTCTTGGGCAATGTTTTTTTGGGGGCACGAAGTCGCTAGCTCGTAAATTGAAAGCGAACAAGCTAAACAATTTGCCGTTTAAGTAAATTATGTTTAGCCGTATAAAACCCTGAAGGCCTCTTCGATCTTCTTTACAGGAATTACCCGAATACCAAATTTTCCAGTTTGAATTCCCTTTAGGTTATAATCGGAAACCAGTATTTGCGAAAAGCCCATTTTTGCAGCTTCGGCGATTCTTTGTTCGATTCGACTTACCGGCCTGATTTCACCACTTAATCCTACTTCGCCAGCGAAACAAGTTTTAGCAGGAATGGGCATATCGAGATCGGATGAAAGTATGGCACAAATAATTCCTAAGTCAACTGCTGGGTCCTCAACTCGAATTCCTCCGGTGATATTGAGGAAAACATCCTTTTGTCCCAATTTAAATCCACATCGCTTCTCGATAACTGCGAGCAACATATTGAGCCTGCGGAGGTCGAAGCCAGTTCCCGAACGTTGAGGCGTTCCATAAACGGCAGTACTAACGAGCGCTTGCGATTCAACCAACATTGGCCTAGCTCCTTCCATGGTTGCAGAAATAGCAATGCCTGAAAATGGCTCATCCATTTGGGTGAGCAGCACTTGCGATGGATTTGTTACTTCGCGAAGCCCTTCACCAGCCATTTCATAAATTCCCATTTCGGCAGTAGATCCAAAGCGATTTTTTACTGAACGAACAATTCGATACAAGTGGTTTCGATCGCCTTCAAATTGAAGCACCACATCCACCATGTGTTCCAATATTTTCGGCCCTGCGATATTTCCGTCTTTGGTAATGTGCCCGATTAGGAAAACTGGAGTGTTTGATTCTTTAGCAAAGCGGAGCAGTTCGGCGGTGCACTCCTTAATTTGAGAAACACTTCCGGGCGAAGATTCTATGCTTTCTGTTTGAAGGGTTTGAATAGAGTCAACAACAAGTAAATCAGGTTGAACATCGTTAATGTGCTGAAAGATTCTTTGCATTTGCGTTTCAGCAAGCACATAACACTCCTCATTTTGTATTCCTATTCGACCAGCTCGCATGCGTATTTGTTGCTCACTTTCTTCGCCAGAAACATAAAGAACTTTCATTCTCATGCTTCGAGTAGCCAATTGCAACATAAGTGTCGATTTACCGATACCCGGTTCTCCGCCCAATAAAATGATTGAACCTGGAACTAAGCCACCACCAAGGATTCTATTGAGCTCTTCATCGCCAGTGTTGAGACGAATCTGATCCTTTTGTTCAACTTCAGTGATCTTTACGGGTTTGGGAGCTCTAACTTTTTCGCTATGCACCCAAGATGCTCCAGCTTTTTTCTTCTGAACAACTTCCTCAGCAAATGAGTTCCAAGAGCCGCATGATGGGCATTTCCCCATCCATTTGGGAGATTGGTAACCACAACTTTGGCAAAAAAAATTGGTTTTGGCAGCAGCCATATCGAGCAGAATTTCTTCTGCAAATATTCATTAAAAGTTGGTTCGGGCACGTGTGAATTCTACCAGAACCTGTCCAGCTGGCTGATTCTCAGAATTAAAGACCTTTAAAACCATACGCATCACGTCATTTTTGAAGTAAACAACGTCCCATTCTCCGTTAAAGCCTACATCGAACTTGGTGATGCTTAATTTGTTACGCTTGGCAAAGCCCCATCTACCAACCGTGAGTAAATTTTGCTCTAAGTCGGTAACTTCATACTTCAAAATGTCATTGTCGGACGTAAATTCCCAATATTCTTGAGGAAACTCTTCAGGGAGAGCATCCATTGGCGTTCTAACCCACAGACCGATTAATTTGCTTTCCTGACTTGCAGAACATCCTCCAAGAATGAATAAGGTGCCAAGGACAAGGGAAAACAATATTTTTTTAATCAGCGCCATTTTTTTGTTAAAGCTTGCACAAACCTATAAAAAAAAATGCAAACATCAAGGGTTAACCTTTCTTCATTTTGTCGATTAGGCTCGTTGTGGAATATCCATCAGTAAATGAAAGTACTTCCACCCGACCTCCTCGGCTAAGGATTTCTTTAGCCCCCACGATGCTTTCGATAGAATAATCACCTCCTTTAACGAGGATATCTGGTTGAAGAAATTCTAGTAATTCCAGAGGTGTGTCTTCTCCAAAAGGAACTATTAAGTCAGTGCAACGCAAACTAGCCAACGCGAAAGCACGATCGTCGATATTATTCACCGGACGAGTTGGCCCTTTCAATCTTCTCACCGACTCGTCGCTGTTTAAGCCAACAATGAGTCGATGCCCTAAGGCTGCTGCTTGAAATAAATACTCAAGATGACCGCGGTGAAGAATATCGAAGCAACCGTTTGTAAAAACAATTTGCTCATTTCTAAACTTCCAGATATTTAAAGGATGTAGAGCTTGTTCACGGGAAACTATTTTATTTGAAATTATTTCAGGAAGCATGGTTTGCCTTGTTTTTTCTTCTACCTAAAGTAAAACCAATCAGAGTGAGTGTGCCCATTAAAACAGTCATTACAAATTGAGCAGAATGTACAATCGTCGCAAACACTAAGCCTGGGCGAATTTCTGAACCCGTAATTGGATTAATTGAAGGACTGATCTGGTAAATCATCAAGGCCTTTTCAACCAAATAATGGAAAGCGCCAAAACCTCCTTGCACAGGAGCTGTCATACCCAATCCTCCAACCACCATTAAAAACAACCCATCGAAAGCGTTTAACATGCTTGTTGGATCATATGCATACACACAGATCCAAGTCATGATAAAGTAATTTGTCCAAATAAAAAGTGTATGAAAAACAAACCAACCTTTTTTCTTCATTTTAAAAATAGTGAAGAGGCCATCCCCAATTCCTTTCAGAAAATTAGATAGTTTCTGAAATAGAGAGCGTTTAAGAAGCTGGTGTTTGAATTTGAAGAACAAGAAAACAAATAGAAGTATAGTTAACGCTAGCAATCCAATGATAAGTTGAAATTGCGTGTTTTCGAATATTGATCCTTGTGAAGCTTTCTTTTGAAAAAGTTCCTTCATAAAGAAATCACCGAATAAGTCCATTCTGGTAACTAAAACCAATCCAATTAAGCTCCCCAGCATGAAAACATCAATAACCCTCTCAAGAATCACCGTCCCAAACGATTGATTTACAGGAACATTGTCGGTTTGATTCAAAATGGTACACCTTACTACTTCACCCATCCGCGGCAACGCGATATTGGCAAAATAACCAATAGAAACGCCATATAAGCAATGTAGAAAACTGGGCTTAAATCCGAGTGGTTCGAGCATAATTCTCCAACGCCAAGCGCGAGAAGCCATAGCAATAACGCCACAAAACATGGAAAGGAAAATCAAAAAGAATCTCGCCCCTTTAATTTCATTCCACATCCAAACAAAATCAACATCTTTAAAGACGAGATAAATCAAGGCAACTCCGATCGCCAAGAAAATGTAATTACGTAGCGCTGGCCAGATTTTCTTATTCATTGAAAGTTACCTCAAAGTATTGGTTGCAGTGTCGGGGAAGATTACCCAAGGTCGGAAAATGCGGGCTTCTTCAAAATCCATTGAAGCGTAAGAAACAATAATGATGACATCCCCCACTGCGACTCTTCTTGCAGCTGGACCGTTCAAACAGATCACTCCGCTATTTCGTGCTCCTTTGATGACGTATGTTTCAAATCGTTCGCCATTATTCACATTGAGAATTTGCACCTTTTCGTTTTCGATAAGGTTGGCAGCGTCCATCAGATTCTCATCAATTGTAACACTTCCAATGTAATTCAAGTCGGCCTCAGTAACTGTAACCCGATGAATTTTTGATTTAAGGACCTCGATTCTCATAACTGGGAGCAAAGCTATATCAATAGATTTGATTGGGCAATTTTAGGCCGGTAGTTCGATATTGTCTATCAAACGAATGCGTCCAATTCTTGCGGCAACGCAGGCTACCGCAGGCTTATCTTGGTAATCTGTAAACGGTTCTAAACTTAACGCATTCGAGATTTCAAGATATTCAAGTGTAAGATTAGTATCTTGAAAGGCATCACGTGCACTTTTAAGCAACGAGTCGAATGGTTGCAATTTCCAGTTTTGCGAGAGTTTGGTTAAAATTCGAAAGATAGCGGCTGCATGCTCGCGGTCTTCAGAGTCGAGTAATTCATTGCGCGAACTCATTGCCAAACCATTTGATTCTCGTAAAATTTCACAAGGCACAATTTCGATATTTGGGTACCGTTTGCGGGCAAGCAGTCGGATAACAGCAAGTTGCTGAAAATCCTTCAACCCAAAAAACGCTTTGCGCGGATGAATCAAACTAAAAAATTTATCAACCACTGTTACAACTCCTTGAAAGTGCCCTGGCCTAAAAGTTCCTTCCATTACATCATCAAGCCCATCAAGATGAAGGTCCAACAGAGGCATTCCATCGGCATACATTTCTTCAGTGCATGGCAAAAAAACGGCATCAACATCAGCTTCTAGTAACATTCTGATGTCATTGTCTTCTTGTCGTGGGTACGAATTGAAGTCGCTTGATTCGTTAAATTGAGTTGGATTTACAAAAATGCTCACCAAGCAAAAATCTGTTTGAAGCTTCGCCTGATGAATTAAGGAAATATGACCTTCATGTAAGGCTCCCATTGTAGGAACAAAGCCACAAGATAGATTCTGTTCCTTTTTGGAGGAAAGGAATTTCCTAAGTGTTTGAATATCACGAATCAATTCCATGAATACTTGAAAGATATATTTTGCAAAAGATACGTAACGTGCGCTGTATATGGGGTT
>CANHIS010000178.1 GCA_947460255.1 Bacteroidota bacterium | reverse complement strand
GGCGTGCGGATCTTCTGTCCGTCGCTGCCGAACGAGGCCGGCGGCTCGACATAGTGCAGCCCCTCGTTGCACAGCGTCGTGTACAGCGCCGACACCTGCTGCCACACCACTTCCCGGTTCTTCGACTGGTAGCCGTTCATCGACAACGCTGGCTGGGTCGCCTTCAGCAGTTGTGAAGCCTTGCCGACCAGCGAATCGACCGCTGGGTCGTTCGGCATGCTGAACGCCGCCAGAAGCTCGGGCAGGGACCGTGTACCGGCCCATTGATCGTAAGCGAGCACTTCCACCGCCTGGCTTGTACGGGCGACTTCCCGCGCACCGGCGGTCACGGAAACGGTGATGCTGGCCTGCACCGCTTCGCCAAGGTTCGCCAGGAACGCATGGTCCGGCTGCAGGTCGAGCGGCGCGATCTGCCGATGTTCACCCGGCTGCAGGCGATCGAAGCGCAGCGTCAACCCGCGCGCGAACGGCGGGTTGCAGGCGACTTCGACCTGCAGGTCTTCCAGCGGCAGATGGCTGGCGTTGGTCAGCCCGAGCGCCCTGACTACCGGCACCCCGCACTGGATCGACGCGTAGCCGAGGATGGCGTCGGCATCGAGGGTGAGGTCGAGCAGGGGTGTGGCGGGGGCGGCGGCGGGCGGCTGGGAGTCCAGGACAGTTCCGATTCGGTGGAGCGGCGGGCCGTCAACTGTAGCGGGTCGGACGGGGTCGGCTCAATCCCGTTGCGGGCACGCGACCGGTTCCGATCGCGCGGCCATGCTGTACATTGGAGCCCGGCGCCTCTTGTGCGCCACATACACGATCGACTTCCGGCAACGTCCCGGATGGCAGGAGGAGGACACCATGGCACTCGGTCATCGTCTGCACAGCGTTTCGGGCCTGGTGGGCCTCGCCCTGGCCGGCCTCGCCCTCGAGGGGGCGGCCCAGCAGGACTTCCCGGTGAAGCCGATCCGGCTGATCGTGCCCTCGGGTGCGGGCGGTGGCACCGACGGCACGACCCGGCTGGTCGCACCGAAACTCGATGAATTCTTCGGCCAGCGCGTGCTGGTCGAGAATCGCCCGGGCGCCGGCTCCATCGTCGGCACCGAGTTCGTGGCCCGTTCCGCGCCCGACGGTTACACGCTGCTCACCGCGATCAGCAGCATGACCATCCAGCCGGCGATCACGAAGAACCTTCCGTTCGATCCGGTGCGCGACTTCGCCCCGGTCAGCCAGTACGTGTCGCTGCCGAACATTCTGCTCGGCAACAACTCGCTGCCGCCGCGGACCCTGAAAGAACTGATCGCCTTCGCCCGCGCGCGCCCCGGCACGCTCGAGTTCGCCTCTGCAGGCACTGGCTCCAGCCTGCACATGAGCATGGAGTTGTTCCTCAGCATGGCCGGGCTGAAGATGGTGCACGTGCCGTACAAGAGCGCGACCACCGGCATCGGCGACGTGGTCGCCGGACACCTGCCGCTGATGGTCAACAACATGATCGTCGGGACGTCGTACGTGAAGTCCGGCCGCCTGCGCGCCTACGGCGTGACCAGCGCTGCGCGTTCGAAGAGCGCACCCGAGATCCCGACCATCGCCGAGCAGGGCGTGCCGGGCTACGAGGCAGTGCAGTGGTACGGCATGATCGCGCCCGCCGCCACGCCGAAGGAGGTAGTCGCGCGCCTGCACAAGGGCGTGGTGTTCGCGCTGCAGGATCCGGGCACGCGCGAGCGGCTGGTCTCCAGCGGCGCCGAACCGGTGGGCAGCACGCCGGAGGAGTTCGCGGCGCTGATGCGCGCCGAGGTGGTGAAGTGGGCGAAGGTGGTGAAGGCGGCGGGCATCGCGCGCGAGTAGGCGGCGCGCGGGAAAGCGTCCCTGTCAGGCACCTTTCAATGCGGCCATCATTCTCGTTCGCCGGAAGTTGACGCGGCGATCGGCGGCCTTCATCCTGAACGCATTGTCTGGCAGGATCGATCGATCGCGTGAGCGGGGATACACCCGCAGCGCTGACGGAGGAAGGCGGCTTGTTCGCTCGTTGGGTTCCTATCCACGCTACCCGCGTCCTGCGCAGGTGGGCGTGCGCTTCATCCATGCTGGCCGGCCTGGCGGGTGGCGGGCTGCTCGCGGCGGCGGGCGCCGCCTGGCCACAGGGCGCCACGGCGGATCGTCCGGTACGGTTGATCGTGCCGTTCGCACCGGGCGGGATCAACGACACTGTTGCGCGGCCACTGGCCGAACGCATGCGGTCGGCCCTCGGAAACATCGTGGTCGAGAACCGGGCTGGTGCCGGCGGCACGATCGGCGCGGCGGTCGTGGCGCGTGCCGAACCGGACGGCAACACCCTGCTGCTGGGCAGTGCAGCCACCCACATCGTCGGGCCACTGGTGACGGCCGGCCCCGGCTACGACCCGGTCAAGGACTTCACGCCGATCGGCATCATCTCGGTCAGCGGGCTGGCGATTGCCGTCCACCCATCCCTGCCGGTGAAGACACTGCAGGCGTTCGTCGCCTTCGCCCGCGACAGGCCGAGCCAGTTGTCCTATGCGTCGGCCGGAGCCGGGTCGGCGACGCACCTTGGCGCCGAGCTGTTCAAGTCGCTCGCCAGGCTACCGTCGCTGTCGCATGTGCCCTATCGCGGCGGCGGTCCGGCCGCCACCGACCTGCTGGGAGGCCATGTGCCGGTCGGCGTGCTCAACATCAGCAGCCAGATGATCGATTACCACCGTGCGGGTCGGCTGCGCATCCTCGCGGTGACGACTGCGAAGCGGGCCAACAGCGCCTCCGAGATTCCGACGGCGATCGAGTCCGGGTTGCCGGACATGGTCGCCCTCAATTTCGCCGGGCTGTTCGTGCCGGCGGCAACGCCGGCCGCCACGGTCGAGCGCATCTCGACTGCACTGCGCGCCGCCATCGCCGACAAGGCCCTGGTGAAGCTGTTCTTGAATGCGGGCCTCGAAATGTCCGCCGACGATACACCGGAGCGCGCCCAGCGCTTCATCGAATCCGAGATCGGCCGCTGGTCGCCAGTGATCCGGTCCATCGGACTTAAACCGGGCTGACCTGCCGGTCGAGCCCTTCGTTGCTGCAAGTGCCCCCAGGTTGATCGACAGGAGATTTCCATCATGACCGCACCGCTCAAGCAAACCCGCATCGAACTCAACAACGCCGTGTTCTCGCTGCCCGACATCGTGGCCAAGGCAGAGGGCTATTTCCTCGACGAGGGCGTCGACGTCGAGCTGGTCCTGCCCGAGAAGCGCAAGGCCATGATCGCTGCCGCGGATGCGCCAATCAAGCAGCACTCGGCCATAAAGTCGTTCCTCTGGCACGAGGGCATCGAGAAGGGCGAGTTCTCCGTCTACCACGCCTGCGAATGGGGACAGATGCGCCGCACCCAGGACACCTGCGCCGGCGTGAAGGTGATCACCAAGCGCGCGGCCGTGTCGACCCAGGCCATCATCGTGCGCGGCGATTCACCGTACAACGTGCCGCAGGACCTCGCCGACGTCGAGGTCGCCGTCAACTACCATGCCGGCTCGCACTACATCACGCTCGGCATGCTGGCCGGCTTCATGAAGCAGGACCAGGTGAAGACCGTGCACATCGGCGTTCCCAACCAGCGCTTCAAGGCCGTGATGGAAGGCCGCATCCAGGCCGCCGCCGTGATGGAGCCGTGGATCTCGGTTGCCGAGAAGCTCGGCTTCAAGATCATCTGCGAGTCGTTCTACAACGGGCTCGAAGTGGCGGACCCGTCGGTGGACGCCGAACTGTTCGATGCACTGCGCCGTGCACACATCCGCGCGGTCGACAAGATCAACCAGGACATCCGGCCCTGGCTGCACCACCTCACTGCCGAAGTGCCGGCCGACATCGTGAAGCTGGAGACATCCGACCTGCACCTGCCCCGCCTGCGCTACAACCATCCGGAGTTCTATTCGCCGGCCGAATTCCAGCGCACCTACGACTTCATGGTCGAGCGCGGGCTGATCAACCCGGAGAGCACCTTCGACAAGCTGGTCGGCGGTCGCGCGGCGGAGCTGGGCAGGGGTGGGGCGACGCTGGCGTCCTGAGGCACGCTTCATCGGCGCCGGTTGCCGCCGGCGCCGTGCTTCGCGCGTCATCGAGGGTGCCGGCGCCCTTGACTACGCGTCCTCCGCGTTCCTAAACTGCGGATCGTCAGGCGTGATCATCAGGCCCCGCGAAAGACGGGGCTCCGATCCGGAGGAGTAACCGATGTCCAAGTGCAGTCCGCTCCGTGGACAGCGGCGCCGTTCGCGCCTGCTGCCCGTCCTTGCCGCCATCCTTGCCCTGGGCGCCGCGATGCCCGCCGCCGCCCAGCCTCAGGATTTCCCCGCGAAGCCGATCCGCCTGATCGAAGGCTTCGGTGCCGGCGGCGTCGTCGACCTTGTGGCGCGGCTGGTGATGCCGAAGCTGTCGGCGGCACTCGGCCAGCCGATCGTGCTCGAGAACCGGGTCGGCGCCGCCGGTGTCATCGCCAGCAGTGCCGTCTCGAAGGCGCCGCCCGATGGCCACACCTGGCTGATCACCACCGGCTCGCATACGTCCAACACGGCGTTCAATGCAGCCAACGTCCCCTACGATCCGATCAAGGACTTCACCCCGATCACGCAGATCGCGCGCACCTACGGCATGGTGCATCTGGTGCATCCGTCGATCCCCGCGCGCAACGTCAAGGAGTTCGTCGCGATCGCGCGCAAGCATCCTGGGAAGCTGAATTACGGCGCGGCGGGTGTCGGCAACATCCTGTTCATCGGCGCGGAGATGCTGAAATCCGTGACCGGTACCGACATCCGCTACGTGCAGTACAAGGGCGCCGCGCAGGCCACCAACGACCTGATGGGTGGCCATATCGACACCCTGTTCCTGACCACGCCGGTGGCGATGCCGTTGATCAAGGGCAGCAAGGCAAGGCCGCTCGCAATCACCGGGCCGATCCGCTGGAAGGGTCTGCCCGACGTGCCGACGATGCGCGAGTCGGGTTTCCCGGACTTCGACCTGATCGGCTGGTTCGGCCTCTGGCTGCCGCCCAACACGCGCCCGGAGATCGTCGCCCGCCTGCATGCCGAAGTCGACCGTGCCGTCGCCGACCCGGACCT
>CANHIS010000177.1 GCA_947460255.1 Bacteroidota bacterium | reverse complement strand
GCTTCGTGATGAGCGGGATGAATTGGTCGCTCTCGCCAGAGCGTGCCGAGTCGGTACGCGATGAGTTGATGGTCAAGGCACTTGGCAAGCTGCGGGACAAAGCCGCGCTCGTCGCGCGCACGCTCGGCAAGTCCGGCTACGAACTCACGGACATCAACCTCGCGGGCGTCCCGCAGCCGATGCCGATGTATGGCGCCGCGCGGATGGAGATGGCGATGGCATCCGATAGCGCAGTGGCGCCACCGGTCGCCGAGGCTGGCGAGACCGAGGTGACGGTCGGCGTCTCGGCGCGGGCCTTGCTCAAGCCGTGAGCGCGCGTCCGTCCTCTCCGACCGCTATCAGCGTGCGCACGGCGTGAGCCCCAACCATGTCGCGACGGGCGGCACCCTTCGCAGAACCCCACGCTCCAGCAGCCAGATCGCCGCAGCCGAAACCGCCAACATCGGCAGCAGCGCGCAGAGCAGCAGCGCCACGGGGATCAACCACGTCGGACGTCGCTGCCCCGACGCCGTCGGCGGGGCTCCCAGGCCGCCCCGTCCATCCCGGCGACCGAGCCACATCACCGTACCGCTCACCACCGCCCACAGCAGGCCTGCGGCGGTGGCCAGCCCGATCACGATATTCAGCACTCCGAACAGTTGTCCTTCATGCCAGGAGATGCCGTAGCCGATCATTCGGTCGATGATGTGCTGATCATGGAAGGTCTCCCGCCCGAGTTGACGGCCCGTCGCGGGATCGAATCGCAGCGTTGTACGCTCCCGGCGATCCTGACTGTCCGAGCGGATCGCCCAAACGGTCTCTGCCCCGCGCCCGAAACGCTTCGGTCCGCCGGGGGGCGTGACGATCACCGGATGGGCCATCGCGAGCGCTCGCGCCTGCTCGACGAAGTGCGACAGAGGCAACGCGCCGGTCGGATCCTTGGACGGTGTCGCGCCACCCGATGGGCGCGACCCAGCGGCGTTCGACGATGCGGACGACCCGTTGTGGTGTGCATGCTCGTCGGTCGCCTGCTGACGCTCCGCTTGCCGCGAGGTCTGCCAGTCCTGCGACCGACCGTCCCAACCCATCTCGGCGCGGACACGCTTGAACCCGTCGCCCCAGACGCCGGTCCACGGCAGACCGGACACGAGCAGCACCAGCACCGCACCCGAGACCCAGAAGCCGGCGACCGCATGCCAATCGCGCCAGACGATGCCGCCGTCGCGGACTCGGGGCCACAGCACTCCCGCCGGACCCCTGCCGCGGGGCCACCAAAGATAGAGCCCCGTGAGGATCATGACGATCGCCCAGTTGGCCGCCATCTCGACCACCAGACTGCCGGCGTCACCCGTGAGCAGTTCGCCGTGCAGCCGGCTGACCCACTCCGACCACCAGTCGTCCTTGCCGATCGCGCCCAACACCGACCCGTCATCGCCGACCAGCACGTCGAGGCGTTGGCGTCCCGCCGGCTCCGCGATGCGTATCAGCACCGGATCGCCTGCGCGCTCCGGTAACCGGTAGTGCTGGAAGGTCCAGCCGGGGTACGCCTGCAGCACCGCATCGCGTCGCCCGTCCGCGGTGACGATCTTTGGGGCGCCCGAAGCGGCGACCCCTGCTCGCTCCGCCACGCGGACTACGCTGGCCTCTTGCAGCCGATCGAGCTGGGGCTTGAACAGGTAGATCGATCCCGTGATGGACAGGACCACCACGATCGGGATCACGAAGAGCGCTGCATAGAAGTGCCAACGCCACAGCGTCCGATAAAGCCCCATGGAATCCGTGGTGGTCGCCATGGCTCACCACCTCGCCTTCAGGTCGAACACCCAGGTGCGTTGCGGCAGCGGATGCGACACATAGGCTTGATCGTCGAAGATGTTGTCGACCCCAGCATTCAGCTGCAACGAAGGCGTGACATCCCAGGAGACCCGTGCATCGACGGTGAAGTACTCCGTCTGGAAGCCGTAGGCATCGCCGCGGACCAAGCCGAGCAGATCGGAGTTGGGCCTTGAGGCATAACGCCACCCGAGCGAGACCTTCACCGGGTCGACCACGCGATAGCGCAGGTTGCCGTTCGCGCGCCACTCGGGGATGCGCGGGAACTGCTTGCCCTCGGCCCGCACATCCGCCGCGTTGCGCACGGTCTTGGCGCTGGTCCATGCGAGATTGGCGTCCAGATCGAGATCGCTCGACAGGAATCCGTCAGCCTCGAAGATGAGTTCCAGTCCGTACTGACGGACCCGATCGACGTTCTTGTAGCCGGAGACCACGGTGCCGAACTGGTTGAGCCCGCTGAAGCTGAAGATCGCGTCCTCGATGTCCTGCAGGAAGACGCTCGCCGTGGTCCGGGTGGTCGCACCGCGATGCCGCAGCATGAGATTGAGGTCGTCGGACCGCTCGGCGCGCAGATTTGGATCGAAGCTCTGCGGATCGATCGCCTGCGTGATGTCATCGAAGCGCCCTTGGAAGAGCTCGCCCACCGTCGGGAAGCGGGTGGCACGCCCGAGGCTGACCTGCAGGTCGAACGCCTCACCCACCCGCCGTGTCGCGCTCAGCTTCGGACTGAAGGACCGGTCGCTGCGGCTTGGGTAGAGGTCATCGACGCGGACGCCCGAGTAGGCCTTCGCGATGCCACCCTCGAAAGCGCGCCAGCCGTCGATACGGGCGCCCGCGGACAAACGCCAGACGCCGAGATCGAACTCGTCCTCGGCCCAGATCCCCCAGTTCTCGGTCTTGCCGTAGGTCGCGGTCGAGAACACCGGCGACGCCGCAGTACGCCAGTTCGTGGTCGTCCGGGTGTCGCTCGAGGTCTCGTAGAGGCTGCCGCCCGCACCGAACGATAGCCGATGGGTCGCGAAGTCCCGGCTCAGCGCCAGTTCCGCGGCGTACCACCCCGGTGTGTCGCTGAGCGTCTGCGTCCCGGCCCCGTCCGCAAGTCCGGTGGTGAAGTCACGGGAGGTGCGCGCGTCCCAGTCGGCGATCCAGAACCGCGACAGGTTGACCGTCGTCTCCCAACCGCCGAGGGTACCGGCCGCCTTGACGCCGGCCAGATACTCCGTGCGCTCGCTGCGCGAGAGGTTGAGACCGGTCGCGTTCCACACGCGGCCCTCGAGGCCCACCCGCCCTTGGAGCACGGGAGCACCGGTGGTGGCGTGGCGCAACCAGCTACGGGTATCGAAGAGCTCCTGCTCGCTGAGCCAGACGAGCGCGAGCGCATCGATCCTCCAACCCGCGTCGGTTTCGTACGAGACCCGAGCGCGCGCCTGGTCCTGCACGACATCCACGGGGGAAGCGGCACCGAACACCGGGGTGGCGAGCCGCGGATCGACATACGCACCGACGACCGGCGTCGCGCTGCCGGTAGCAGGGGTCAGCAGATTGTAGGTCATCGACTGACCGGTGTTCTCGAAGTGTCGGACGCTGAAGCGGAACGACCATGGCGACGCGTCCGGCTTCCATGTGACACCGGCCTCACCGCTGAAGCCCGTGAAGGTCTCGTCGAAACCGTATTCGTTGAACGGCATCGCCATGCGCTGGCCGACCACATAGGCTGAAGAGACGGCTGGGTCGCGTGTCGTCACCGAGACGATGCCACCCATGGAATGACCGTTGTAGCGCGCGGAGTAAGGACCGTAGACGATGTCGAACTGCTGCACCTCGGCCGGACCGACCACGTTCCATTTCGGCGGGAAATCCCAGCGGTTGCCGAGGAAGTTCGAGACGAGGAAGCCGTCGACGAGGACGATGGTGCGCGCGCTCTGCACGGTGTTGGCACCGCGCAGCGCGACCACCGCGTTGTCATCCCCGGCGAAGCGTTTGCGGACGAAGAAGTTCGGCGCGTATTTCATCAGGTCTTCGACATTGAGCGCATTGATCGCTTCGAACTGCTCCGCACCCAGAGAGACCGACAACCCTCGGGGCACGACGGTCATGGGTGCTTCGCGTTGACCGATGACGAGGACGGTCTCTTCCAAGACGGATGGATCGACGGAATCGGCAGGTGCAGGCGCGGCGGCCAACGCCGCCGCGACGACAGGCAGGGACCAGGACATGGGATTCTCCCAGGCGAGATGAGGAGGACGCATCGCGGCACCCCTGAGGGCACCGCGGATGCGCAGGAGGACAAGAGACCCGAGGTCGGGTCAGGCCTGGGAAGGAGGTCCGCGAGCGGGCGGCGGTGGCGCCGACAGCGGTGCGACACGGGCGGCCGCACCTGCGGAGTTCGATGCAAGGAGACGGGTCTCGGGCGTGGGCGCACGCGTACCGGGTTCCGTGGACGGCAGTGCGTCTTCAGGCATCGGCGCAGCGAAGACACAGGCATGCGCTGCCGAGAACTTCGGTCCGCCGTCGTCTTCGCCGCCGGTCGGCACTTCCACCGAGTAACTGGTCGTACCCGAACAAACCGTGAGGGTCAGCCCACCGTCCGAATGCGAAGGCATGAAGCCCGACGGGATCAGGCCGCGCAGCACGACACCAAGCAGCACCGCAAGGATCGCGGAGCGCCGACGGGTGCGCAGATGGCTGAGCGTCGAAGTCATGTCGGTGGATATTTTGCCACATCGGCACTGGAGCCGTTTGACGACGACCGACGCCATCGCCGACACTACCTAGACAGATTCATCCCGCAATCATCGTACCGATCACGGATCGACCGACCCGGACCTGGCTCGCGAGGCCCCCCAATGACGCCCACCACTCTGCGCCGCACCTCCTTCGGCATCGCCCTGCTTGCGCTGACGGCCCTGTCCGTTCCGGACTTCGCCCACGCCGCCGGCCCGATCGGCATCGAGAACGCCTGGACGCGTGCGACGGCGGCCGCGCAGTCGGTTGGCGGAGGCTTCATGACGATCGTCAATGCGGGCAAGGCGGATGATCGCCTGGTGTCGGCCAGCAGTCCGGTCGCCGCCGAGGTCCAGATCCACGACATGAAGATGGAAGAGGGCGTGATGCGCATGCGTCAGCTGACAGGCGGTCTCGGCGTGCCGGCAGGCGCCCGTGTGGAACTCAAACCCCGCAGCCTGCACCTGATGTTCATGCAGCTGAAGGCCCCGCTGGTCGCAGGTCAGACGGTGCCGGTGACGCTGCAGTTCGAAAAGGCAGGTAGCGTCGCGGTGCAGTTCCGCATCGAGGCGATGGGCGCATCAGCGCCCGCGACCACCGGACCGCAGCCCGCGGCGCCGAAGCAAGGCTCAG
>CANHIS010000176.1 GCA_947460255.1 Bacteroidota bacterium | reverse complement strand
ACCACAGGAATCTGCTGCTGGTGAGCGCGCCAGACTGCAAGGTCCCGTGCCGAATAGCGCAAGCCCTCCTGCTGTTTGTAAGAGGGGTCGTGCTCCTCATCGATGATGATCATTTTCAAATGCGGCATCGATGAGAGCACGGCCAGTCGCGTGCCCAGCACGATGTCCGCGCTACCGATGTGGGCCGCTAGCCAGTGACGCAGGCGCTCACCTTCTGCCAATTGGCTGTGCAAACTGACCACCTGAAGCGCCGGGAATCGCGCGCGCACGCTGGCCTCGAGCTGCGGGGTCAAATTAATCTCCGGCACCATAATCAGCACTTGCGCACGGCGATCAGCATCACGCTCTCGTTGCAGGACCCGCTCGGTGGCATGCAGATAGACCTCAGTCTTGCCACTACCGGTCACGCCAAACAGCAGGTGGGCCTGATAGCCCTCGGTATTCAAGATGGCGTCGACCGCGGTTTGCTGCTCGGTGTTTAGCTGGGGCCGCTGGACGCCGGATTCAGGATCCGGCTGCGGCTGTGCCTGCGCCACCTTCTTCAAGGCACGATCCAGCGCCACCGTGCTCTCGGTGCGCAGGCCTTTTGGCAGACTGGGTAGCGCAACCTCGCCGAGCGGTCGTTGGTAGTACTCCGCCGCAAAGCGGCAGAGCGCAATCCAGTCATCACTGAGCGGCGGCATCTGGCCACGAACCTGAAGCAGCTCACGCAACTTTCCTGGCTCGACCTCGCTACTGTCCTTGACGGCGATTACCAGGCCGATGGTCTGGCGGCGCCCGAACGGTGCCAGCACCAACTGCCCGGGCTGGGGCGCTTGCTCGGTTTCAGAGCGCGCTACCCACAGGTAGTCGAAGGCGGTGTCGAGCGGCGCGTCGAGCACCACTGACAAGACCTGAGAGCTCACGCGACCCGCCTTTGACAATCCGAGAGCCGTACTTGAACCATGCCGGCTTGCAGCAAACGGTCGCGCATCAACCGTGTCGAGTTTGCCGAATTGCGCCAAACAAGCGGCAACACATGGGGTCCAACTTGAACGAGGTTTTTAACGTAGTTCTTCAAAAGTCTTTTTCAATGATCGTCGCAAAAAGCCTTTTTTAGGCTATCCACAATTTGTGTGGATAACTTTGTGTGCAACTGGGGCTTGACATGCCAAAAGCGAGATTTCATGCGGGCCGCAACAAATTGCTCATCAGGAACGCATCCAGCCCATTTCAATAAAATCAAAGGCTTAGCTTTAGCACCGATGCGTCAAAAAAATTTTCTGATAAATTTTTTCAGAATCTTGACATGAGCAGAATTTGTGAATAAGCGCAGCTGTCGGCCCAAAAAAACTTGCATAAATCGATTCAATCTGCTCCATCCCGGCCAAAGCTTGGTGTCTTGGCGGGGGTGTCAACCTGGGATTGACAAAGGATCTGTCAGCGGCACGCGAAAACCTGCTGCGGTACTTGGCCTGAGGCAGGACACCGCTAGCCCAGAGTGTGGATAACTTTGTGAACAAGGCTTGTGCGAAGCAGAAAAAATAAGCGATGAGAAAACCATGCGCCTGACAAGAATTTCCGTATGCCACTAACCAAGCCTCGAAAAATCAGGCACTTACGGCGATTAATTACTGTCCGCATTTAGACATTGCCGCAAGTGCTTGATTAGTGCCGCGGGTAGTTGGCCTGTGCATAAGTAGGCGGTCAAGCAGCCACCAAGACGTCGCAGCGCCTAACAGCAGCTGCCCCGAGCTTAGGTAATCAGGCGCGCAGGGCTCGACTGATCTGGTGCACCGCATCCACCAACGCGTTGACCGACTCTGGCGGCGTGAATTGCGAAATACCGTGACCGAGGTTGAACACGTGGCCGCTATCCCCTGTCGGCTTACCGAACGAGTTCAGCAGTCGCTCCACCTCGGCACGAATTTGATCCGGCTTGGCGAACAGCACGTTCGGGTCGAGGTTGCCCTGAAGCGCGACCTTATGACCAACACGCTTGCGCGCCGTGCCCAGATTAACCGTCCAGTCCAGTCCCACGGCATCGGCGCCGCAATCGGCGATCTCCTCCAGCCAGAGCCCGCCGCCCTTAGTAAACACGATACTTGGGATGCGTACACCCTCGTGCTCGCGCTTCAGCTGGCGGATTACCTCCCGCATGTAATGCAGGGAGAAGGCTTGGTAGACACCGTCCGCCAGCGCGCCGCCCCAGGTATCAAACACCATGACCGCTTGGGCGCCGGCCTCAATCTGCGCATTCAGATAGGCGGCGACCGCCGTCGCATTTACCGACAAGATGTGATGCATGAGATCCGGTCGGTCATACAGCATCGCCTTAACCAGGCGGAAATCGTCAGAGCCGCCGCCCTCGACCATGTAGCAGGCCAGCGTCCAAGGGCTACCGGAAAACCCGATCAGTGGCACCCGCCCATTCAACTCACGCCGAATCTGCGTAACCGCATCAAATACGTATTGCAGCTTGCCAAGGTCAGGCGCGTGCAATGCGCGCACTGCTGCCTCATCACGCAACGGGTGGGCAAATCGAGGGCCCTCGCCTTCGGCAAACGACAAGCCCAGACCCATGGCATCGGGCACCGTCAGGATGTCGGAGAACAAGATGGCGGCGTCGAGCGCATATCGGTCGAGCGGCTGGAGGGTAACCTCGGTGGCATAGTCCGGATTGGTCGCTAAGCCCATGAAAGAGCCGGCTTTGGCGCGAGTCGCGCGATACTCGGGCAGGTAGCGGCCCGCCTGGCGCATCAGCCACATGGGCGTGTAATCAGTCGGCTGGCGCATCAACGCGCGCAGGAAGGTGTCGTTTTTCAGGGGTGCAAAGGTAGTGGGCATCTGCGTGCGCTCAGGCTTAGAGAAGAGGCTGCATTATCGTCGAAACCAGTCGCAATACCGCTGATATCGCAGTAATTGCTTGGGTGTATTCCCGGCATCCCGGGCTTTTCAAGGCGCAACCACCACTTCAACCCGGGCCTCTTCCAGTAATGCGCGGAGTGCGGCCGGTGGCTCGGCGTCGCAAAACAGGCTATCCATTTGGGACAAATGCGCCAGCCGCACCAAGGCCTGTCGGACAAACTTGTCCTGATCCGCGACCAGCCAGACCTCGCGCGACTGCTCGATGATGGCTTGCGCCACCTTGACCTCGCGCGAGTCAAAGTCACGAAGCGTGCCATCAGGCTCGATGCTCGATACCCCAATAATCCCGATATCGACACGGAACTGGCGAATGAATTCAACGGTGGCCTCGCCGACAATCCCGCGGTCACGCCCACGCACCACACCGCCAGCCACGATTACCTCGCAGCTCGGCTGGCCGGCCATGATGGTGGCGACATTCAGATTGTTGGTGACTACATGCAGGCCCGTATGGTGCCGCAACGCCCGCGCCACCTCCTCAGTGGTGGTGCCGATATTGATCAGCAATGAGCTACCGGGCCTCACCCGCGCCGCCACCGCCGCCGCAATGCGGCGCTTGGCCGCGATATTCATCACCTGACGCTGGCTGTAGTCGATGTTCTCGACCGAGGAGGGCAGCCCGACCCCGCCGTGATAACGCGCCAGCAGGTGGGCTTCTTCCATTTGCTTCACATCGCGCCGCACCGTCTGCGGGGTAACGGCCAACTGCTGAGCGAGCTCCTCGACGGAAATCGTGACCTGACTCCGTACGGCGTCAAGAATACTGCGCTGGCGAGGGTTCAAATTCATGGAGCGCAATCGGGAAGCGGTGATATCGTGATTAAAAGAAACGAAACGAACATTTAGGCGGTTCGTTTTGTTGCTTTTTGTTCGTTTAGCGAATATCTTTGTGCAGAAACATCCTCTGGTCAACCCCGCCTTGAGGATTTTGCGGGATCGCGATCCACCCTCCGCAAATTCCGGTAGCGTCAGAGCCACCCGCTCGAGCGACTGCGCGGCGCAAGATCTGCTTTGCACTTAACCCCCGAGGTGAATGGCTCCATGATTCTGACGACAGATGTGCTGATCGTCGGTGGCGGTATCAACGGCGCTGGTATTGCGCGGGATGCTGCCGGCCGCGGGCTTTCCGTCGTCCTGTGCGACAAGGACGATTTGGCTCAGCACACTTCGTCAGCGTCCACCAAGCTGATTCACGGCGGCCTGCGCTATCTTGAGCACTATGAGTTTAATCTGGTGCGCAAGGCGCTAATCGAGCGAGAGGTGCTGTTACGCGCAGCACCTCACATCATGTGGCCGATGCGTTTCGTGATGCCGCATGACCGCGGGCAGCGGCCTGCGTGGATGATCCGCGCCGGACTATTTCTTTACGACGCGCTGGCAAAACGAGAAATCTTACCGGGCTCGGGTGCGATCGATCTTCATGCTCACCCTGCGGGCGAGCCGCTTCGGCCCGAGTTCAGCAAAGGTTTTGTTTATTCCGATGGCTGGGTCGACGATGCGCGCCTTGTCGTGCTCAACGCGCTTGACGCTGCTGAACATGGTGCTCGTGTTTTTACGCACACCCGCTGCGAGTCCGCGCGCCGGGTCGACGATCGTTGGCATGCGGTGCTGCGCAATTCGGATGGCACCGCCATCGAGGTCAGCGCGCGCTGTGTGGTGAACGCCGCCGGGCCGTGGGCTGCGCAATTTCTGCAAGACGCAATCGCTAACCGCAGCAACAAATCGCTGCGACTGGTGAAGGGCAGCCACATCGTGGTGCGCAAGATGTTTGACCATCCCTATGCATATATTTTCCAGAACCCGGATGGCCGCATTGTTTTCGTCATCAGCTATGAGCAGGATTTCACTCTGGTGGGTACCACCGACCTTGAGTTCACCGGCAACACCGATCAAGTGGCAATTGATCAGAGCGAGATCGACTACCTCTGCCGTCTGACCGAGCGTTACTTTCAGCAACCGATCACACCTGATGATGTGATCTGGTCTTACTCCGGGGTGCGCCCGTTGCTGGAGGATGATTCTGCGAACGCTTCCGAAATCACGCGGGATTACCAGCTAACCCTAGAGGGCGAGCAGGCACCGCTGCTCTCTGTATTCGGCGGCAAAATCACCACCTTCCGCAAGCTGGCCGAAGAAGCGGTCGACATGATCGCCGCCAAGCTCGGTAATTCGCATGGCACCTGGACCGAGCACGCCTGTTTACCCGGCGGCGACCTCTACGGACCACCGCAAAATCGTGCAGTCCTCGAGTTCGATGCCTTCGTCGGTGCGCTGCAGCAAAGCTACAGCTGGTTGCCGCCCAAATT
>CANHIS010000175.1 GCA_947460255.1 Bacteroidota bacterium | reverse complement strand
TGTTTTGAATAAACGCTGCCAACATCCAAGTAGATGTAATCACCGAATTGGTTAAGTAGGTATCAGTTCGCACGTCGTTGTTGAAATGAAAATACCCTTGCGTTGTGCCTAAAATCAATGCCGCAAGCCAAGCCGTTCGATCGTTGTAATAAAGTTTTGTAAAGCGGTAAGTTGCATACATTCCCAAGATTGAAAAGAGAATGGATGGAAGTTTAAAAGCGAATTCATTAACACCAAAAATGCTGAAAAACAACCCACTAATCCAGAAAATAAATGGTGGCTTGTCGAGATATTCCTTCCCACGGTCGTAAAACTCGAGGTAGTTCCCACGGTCGAGCATTTCAACCGACATGGAGTAGTATTGAGCAGAATCCACTTCCATAATATCTACTGGGATTGCCAGTAAATAAATGATCACAGTAATTGCAAACAGGCTAAGCGGATGTTTCAGAAAGCGTTCAATCATCGTTGCGAAGATCGTTTATCCTGATGAAATGGAGATGTATAAGTTGGAACTTGTTGGTTCACAATAGGGCATAAAAAATGGGTAAGTTACTTACATCGCACCGCTCAACCGTCTGCCCTTGCTATCTTCCGATCCTGGGGGAGTTCAACAGGAGCTGGTCGTATAAGACTTACCCGGCGCAAATATAGAGATTCCGGTTGATTCAAAAGAAAAATATTTCAATCAACAGAAAGCCTTGATTATTAGTTTATTTACTTAGTCCAGATATCTACAAACACTGGCAAATGATCACTGTAGCCACCAAGATATTTCTTTCCGCCATACGTTCTGCTAGGTTCCATCGTACCGTATTTCTCATTTTTAATCAGCAAAAAGTCTGCTTTAAGCACTTTTGCTTGATTAAACCATGTTTGAATGCCAGAACTGCCTTTTACCAATGCTTCAGAAGCAATCATTTGATCAAGAAAGCCCCATTCTCCTTTGTATTGATGAGACCCAACTCCATCTCCTTTTTGCCAGCCCATTAAGTTGAACAAGCCGCCACTCGTAACATTCGAATCGATTTCTGCTTGCAATATTTCACGAAGACTTTTATTGGTTGGATAATCGTTAAAATCGCCCATTAATAAAATGTTCGCGTTCTTTTCACTTGTCTGAATTGAATCGCAAAGTCTTTTAGCAGTCTTTGCAGCCTCCATGCGCTTAGGTTCTGTTTCGGAAGCTCCACCAGATCTACTAGGCCAATGATTTACAACCAAGTGCAAAGCCGATTGGTTTGGCAGCAAGCCTTTCACATACAATAAATCTCGCGTTGGCTTGTCGTTGTCGCCAGGGAAAATTACAGGGTATTTCCCGCTTTTTTGAAATGTAAAACGATCCTTTCGATAAATCAAACCTACATCTATACCGCGTTTGTCAGGCGAATCATAGTGAACAATCGAATACCCTTCTTTCTTTAAATCAGTATTTTGAAGCAAAAAATCTAATACTTTTCTGTTTTCAATCTCTGCAAAACCAACTACATCTGGCAGATTTTCGCCACCAACCGCTCTTATTACTTGTGCTATGTGACCAAGTTTTGCATCCAGTCGCTCTTGCGTCCAATTTGCCTCTGCAGTTGGCAGAAAATCAGCATCATCCACATCGTTATCATCTACTACATCGAACAAATTTTCAACATTGTAAAACATCACTCTAAATGGTTTGGGCTTCTTCTTTCCCTTGTCCGAATTAACATTCAAGGCAACTATACTACCACAAAAGAGGATGGCAACGGCTAAAGCTTTGTACTTGTTCATAGTTTCAAATTCGATTGCAATATAAAGAACCTCCTTCAACGGATGCGTTTATTCATTTTTTTTATGGATTAAATCAACGTTAAGCGCGTGATGATTTTTCTTAATTGGCGGGCTGTCGGGCTTTTCGCGGTACATGGCACCTTGCTTCAATCCCTGCCCGTTACTGCTTCAGGTGATCATTTTTAATCAATCTGAACTTTCGAGTAGCTACATTTTCCAAACATTCAGTTAAGAAATAATGAGGATTCGCAAGTTTCATTCGTGGAATAATGGATTTTATTTGATTGTTATTGTTCTCTTTTTAAAATATCCGATTTAGCCGTTTATAATCGTTTCTAACCGTTTCATTGCCAAATCATGTCATCACAATTCTATAGGTTTGCCCGGGAAGGGGATAGTTGGGTTCCCTAAAAAAAAATAAATTTTAGGAACAAGCTTTAAGAATGTAGTAGCGACATAATGCTGTTAAGTTTCTGATAATAAATTCAATATAAATTAAGAAACGATATTTTCCTTCACATCATTTTTAAGACATCCATCAAATTGTTCGTTTTACTTTAGAATGCAAAACACTTATTTAACTGCTTCTGAATTGCACGAATCAACTTGTCTTTGCAGTTCTGCTTCATATTGATTTAGTTAAGAATGGTATTTATTCTCAGCTTGTTCTTCCTCGTTTCACTTGGAACATAGGATTAATGTCTAAAGTCCTGCAAAACCCAATTTAATCGCCGAAGCCAAACATTTCTAAAACTCCGCTTATTGTATCGACTACAATAACTATCTTGGTCGAAACATCATAAGCTATGAAGGCCCTGTTTTCATTCACTCTCCTCGTATTATCGCTCAATCTTCCAGCAGTAAATGTAACTTTTAGACTCAATATGAACGGTCTTATTGGTTTCAACACGCCCGAGGTAAATGGCACTTTCAATAACTGGTGCGGCAACTGTAACCCACTTTCAGATCCCGATAATGATGGCATTTGGGAAACTACTTTGAATCTTCCGGCTGGAAATTATGAGTACAAATTCTCTTACGACAGCTGGGCGGGACAAGAAAATCTGTCTGCAACAACCTCATGTACTGCTACAAATGGCAATTTTACAAATCGGACGCTCAATTTGCAGTCGGCTGTTGTGCTGCCTATTGCATGTTGGGGCTTGTGTTCCGATTGTTTGTCGCTCGAGCCTGAAAATTGGCCATTGGTATGGGCCGACGAGTTTGATGGGAATTCTCTCAATACCAATGTTTGGTCTTACAATATCGGAACAGGCAGCAGCGGTTGGGGAAACAACGAATTACAGTATTACACCAATTCAGATAACAACCTGCAAGTTAGCGACGGTATGCTGAAAATTATCGCTCGTAACGAATCTACCAATGGAAGCAATTACTCGTCTGCCAGAATTATCACAAATAATTTATTTGAATTTAAATACGGCAGGGTAGAAGCAAGAATTAAAGTGCCCATGGGACAAGGTCTTTGGCCAGCTTTCTGGATGCTTGGTGCTAACTTCGAAACCGTTGGATGGCCGCTTTGCGGAGAAATTGACATTATGGAGCACGTGAATAATGAGAATATTGTAAGCGGAACAATGCATTGGCTCAACAATACGCATACATACAGAGGTTCGTCCGTGCCGTTCAATCCCGGTGATTTTCATTTATATGGTATTGTTTGGGATGAGAATCGTGTAGTATTTACTTTAAATGACCACCCATATTTCGAAATTCCTCTTTCTTCGGTAAACAATACGCAACAAATTTTCCAAAAGCCATTTTTCTTTTTATTGAATGTTGCCGTTGGAGGAAATTGGCCTGGAAGTCCTGATGGATCTACTGTTTTTCCTGCAACAATGGAAGTTGATTACATCCGGATTTATCAAAATGATGTAACCTCGGTAAATTCCAATTCTAGCGCTACTCAACCCATAGTTTATCCGAATCCTTTTCAAAACGAATTGAATTTTTCAAAGAGTTATTCGACGGATTTTCATCAGATAAAAGTGCTTGATTTTTCTGGAAGAGTCGTTTATCAATCAGCTATTGACCACGATCAATTTAAAGTAGATACCAAAAATTGGCCAACTGGAATTTATCATGTGATTATTTCCGACAATGAAAACAAACAAACGAATTATCGTCTAATTAAATCGATTGAATAATTGATCAGTTTTAAATTTTCGAAATTGATTTTATAGGTCTAATTCAACGATTTGTTAATTTTCGGGCATGGATATTTCCTCAAAACAATACAGTTCCCCTTTCAATGTTGCTGTTTTTGCTGCTGGTTTGGGCTTTTTTGTTGATGCATTCGATTTGCTTCTTTTTAATGTCATCCGAATTCCAAGTTTAATGTCGTTGGGTTTTTCCGGTGAAGCATTAACACATGCTGGAGAATCCCTACTTGCAATTCAAATGGCCGGGATGATCGTTGGTGGCATTGTAAGCGGCATTCTCGCAGATCGGAAAGGTCGATCCACTGTGTTGTTCGCATCAATCCTCTTGTATTCAATTGCCAATTTAGCCAATGCAGCTGTAAGTGATTTTACAACCTATGCTATCGTTCGTTTTCTTGCGGGTGTTGGATTGGCTGGCGAATTGGGCGCTGGAATCGCCCTCGTAGGTGAAAAAATGACGGCATCAAATCGCGGATTAGGAACTATCATGGTTGCCACATTGGGCGGTTTAGGCTCTATTGCCGCCGGACTTATCGGTGATATACTTCCGTGGAGAACTGCTTACATTATCGCAGGATTGGCTGGATTGATGTTGTTATTCATTCGAATGAAAAGCCTTGAAACTTCGCTATTCAAAGAATCCATCCAACGAAAGGATATTCAACATGGAAATTTCTTCATGCTTTTCAGACCCAAAGAACGTCTCAATAGATTCATTAAATCTGTTCTAATCGGTGTTCCTATTTGGTATTGCGTGGGCATGTTGATTTCGTTTATGCCCGATTTAGCACTACAAACAGGAAATATCCCCGTGAAATTAGGCACTTGTTTTATTCTGTTTCAAGTCGGAATAACTACCGGCGATTTAAGTTCTGGCTTATTCAGTCAGTGGTTTAAAAACAGACTCAAAGTGATGGCATTTTACATGTTTATTGCCCTTGTTGCATGTGTCTTTTGGTTCCTCAATTTTATGTATTGGAACATGGCGATTTCAACTGTTCTGCTGTCTTTTTTGATGGGATTGGGATGTGGTTATTTAAGCGTTTTTGTAACTGCTACTTCTGAGCAATTCGGAACAAACCTCCGCGTTACTGCCACCTCTTCGGTAACCAATTTTATGCGTGGATCCGTTTCTATTTTAATTCCACTGCACATTTTATTAAGAAACTATTTCTCGCTGACTTTGTCTATATCACTTATTATTATAGGTTTATTGGTTTGGTCTTTGGCTTTTTATGCTGTGCTTTCGAGCAAGGAGACCTTTGGCAAAGACCTCAATTTTGTTGAAGAATAATCTCTTTATCAAACAACTTTGAGATCTTACAATCCAAATTGTT
>CANHIS010000174.1 GCA_947460255.1 Bacteroidota bacterium | reverse complement strand
AAGACCAACTGAAGCGTACCATTTCAGACTTGCGTCCGGGTGATGCGGAGAACGTTTGGATGAAGAAACTACTGTATGTTGAATTTGAAGAAGATGCAGCTCCTGAAATTGGGAAATTGCGGAGAGCATGGAAATACCGTGGTGGAATCGATCTCGACTCGATGGTACATCCAATGCTGTTTCGCTTGCTCTGCTCCTACCTCGACCAAGGCATCGCCACTTGGAAATTCCCCGTGCACAAAAAGGGGTTTCTCAGTTCGGTACGTGAGCTTGAACGAAACAGTTTTGGCAGTTTCTTTAAAACTGAAAAAGCGCGAAACCTCTTCATGAACGAGAGTTCCAGCATAGAAATGGTGTTGGGATTACTCATTGGCGATGAGCAATTGTACGAGAGATATTTGTTCGACCAGCAGTTTGCTCATCCAGGTTGGTCGGGCATGGTTTGCACTATAGAACAGCATCCGCACACCCTACTCGATCACAAACACATCACCCTCAAAGAGCTTGTTTTTCTTGAACTTTTGCTCGAACTCGATGCTCTAGAAAAACACCACAAAGGCCAATGGAAACCTTTGGCGGATATCATTTCAGAAAAGCCTAAAAACCTTTTCGAAAAAATGGTGAAAACCGAGAAACAATGGGCACTTGAGATCTTCCAAACGGCTTTCGAATGGTCGTATTATGACGATGTTCTGCAGGGGCTTCATGAACGGGCCAAACAACCCATGCCTCAGTCCCAGCAGTCGTTTCAAGCCATGTTTTGCATCGACGACCGAGAGTGCTCCATCCGAAGGCATCTCGAAACATTGGATCCTGATTGTCAAACCTTTGGAACGCCCGGCTTCTTTGGTGTCGAATTTTACTTTCAGCCCGACCAGGGCAAGTTCTACACGAAATTGTGCCCTGCACCGATGACGCCTCAATTCCTCATCAAGGAATCTGGATCGCTTGAAAGACGTGAGAAAGACAATGTTATCCACCAAAGAAGTCACTCGTTGATAAATGGCTGGTTGATTTCAAACACGCTTGGATTCTGGTCGGCGATGCGGTTGTTTCTCAACATTTTCCGGCCTTCGTTTAGTCCGGCAACGGCAACTTCACTGCGTCACATGGACAAAGTCGCAAAGTTGTCGATTGAGCATCCTGCCACGGGCGGTGTTGAAAATGGACTGCAGATTGGGTTCAAGATCAACGAAATGGCCGATCGTGTGGAGAAATTGCTGGTGAGCATCGGCTTGACAAAAGACTTTGCTCCATTGGTTTATGTAGTTGGACATGGGTCGAGTTCGGTGAACAATCCACACTTTTCGGCCTATGATTGTGGTGCGTGTTCGGGAAGACCTGGATCGGTGAATGCGCGTGTGTTGTGCTTCATGGCTAACCATCCCGCCGTGCGGCAAATATTGGCTCAACGTGGTATTCAAATCCCTGAAAAGACTCGATTTGTGGGCGCATTGCACGATACCACACGCGACGACATTGTATTTTTTGATGAAGATGGGCTGGGCGAAACTGGTTTGCGTCTTCACCTTGAATATGCCGATGTTTTTCGTCAGGCGCTCGACAACAATGCCCGTGAACGGTCGCGCAGATTAGCTTCGATCGATACAAGAGATAGCGCGGAGATTGTGCATGAAAAAATCAGACGACGCTCTGTTTCCTTGTTCGAACCAAGACCAGAACTTAACCATGCAACAAACGCCTTGTGTATCGTTGGAAGAAGAGCATTGACGAGGAATTTATTCTTGGATCGACGGTCGTTTTTGAATTCCTACGATTACCAAATCGATCCGAACGGTGATGCCTTGTACGGCATTTTGAAAGCAGCTGCACCAGTTTGCGGTGGAATCAATTTGGAGTATTTCTTTTCACGGGTCGACAATGGAAAGATGGGCGCGGGATCGAAGCTTCCTCACAATGTGATGGGCTTGATTGGAGTGGCCAATGGAACAGATGGAGACCTCCGACCGGGATTGCCGTCTCAGATGATCGAAGTGCATGATCCGGTGCGTTTGCTGATGATCGTAGAACAAGTGCCTGAATTGCTCGATCGCGTGATTCGGCGAGACAGTGCAACGTTTGAGTGGTTCGAAAACGACTGGGTAAAACTGGTTGCCATTCACCCGGAAACGGGGAAATTTTACCGATTTCATCAAGGTGCATTTGAGCTTTATGAACCACTTTCAACTTCACTTTCTTGGGTGAATTCGCTCGACGAAGTCTTTAAAGATCAATCCGAAAATCTTCCTGTTTACCTCATTAAATCTGAAGATCATGCATAATCTACTTCCGCTTTTCGTATTGATTCCTCTGCTTGGATTTGTGGTGAGCTTGTTGATCCCAGGAAAAAATGAAAAACTGCTTTCTCAATGGGCGTTTGGAACGATGATCGTTCAGTTGATCACATTCTTAGGCTTTCTCACATTTTGGATAATCGAAGGAGCCAATCCGCTCGATTTGAAGGATTTGAGCATACTACAAGAGCCGAATTATGAATTCTTTATTGATTTCTATTTCGACATTTTCTCTGCTGTGTATTTCCTTGTAGGCGTGATCATTACAGGATTGATCACCATTTACAGTCGGTACTATATGCACCGCGAAAGTGGTTACAAACGGTATTTCAACACCGTGTTGTTTTTCTACGTCGGATACACCTTCGTGATTATTGCAGGAAACCTCGAAACCCTTTTCATAGGTTGGGAAATCCTTGGTGTAGCGAGCTTCTTGCTCATTGCATTTTACCGAAACCGATATCTACCTGTGAAAAATGCAGTGAAAGTTTTTTCGGTGTATCGCATTGGCGACGTGGGACTTATCCTCGCCATGTGGCTGAGCCATCACCTGTGGCATGAAAACATCACATTTGCAAAGCTGAGCAATGCCGAATTGGTGAGCGACCATTTACAGCAGCATAGTCTCACGGGTGCCTTCATTTCGATCATGATTTTGGTGACTGCCGCAGCAAAATCGGCGCAGTTTCCATTTTCATCCTGGTTGCCTAGAGCGATGGAAGGTCCTACCCCATCGAGTGCGATTTTTTACGGATCACTTTCGGTGCATTTGGGCGCCTATCTGCTCACCAGAACCTTCCCGTTTTGGGAGCATCAAATTGTTATACGAATCCTGATTGGATTGATTGGATTGATCACAGCCGTAATTGCTTCATCAATTTCTCGTGTGCAATCGTCGGTGAAAAGTCAGATTGCGTATGCTTCAATGGCACAAATCGGACTGATATTCATCGAGTTAGCGCTTGGATTGAGATACTTGGCCTTGATTCACTTTGCTGGGAATGCCTTTTTGAGAACCTACCAATTGTTGGTTTCGCCATCGGTGGTGAGTTACTTGATTCGAGAGCAGTTTTATCATTTCGAGAAAGCCTCACCAACTGTGGAAGACAGCCTTCCCAAACGACTCGAATACTCGCTCTATTTGCTTTCACTGAAAGAATGGAATCTCGAAAGTTTGATGTATAAATCTTGGTGGAACCCGATGAAACGTGTGGGCAGAAAGCTCAATTTCCTCAGCACCAAAAACGTATTGATCTTCTTCTTGGTGCTTTATTCAGCGGGACTTTACTTGGTATATCATCGCGAATTCCTTCCCAACGACGTGCAGAAACATTTGCCGTTGATCTTCTCCTTGATTGGATTTGTGATGGTGCTCAAAGCCTTTTCGGAGAAGCAAAACGCCATGTTAAGTTGGATGCTGGTAATCATGAACCACTTTTGGGTGGCCATGGCGATATCGTTCAACGAAAGATTCACCTTCAATCACGTGCATTGGTATCTCAGTGGCATTGCTGTGGCCGGCTTCGCGGGATATTGGATGCTGCGCTGGTTAGGCAAACGAGAAACCATCGGACTGAATCGTTTCTATGGGCTGTCGGAAAACTACACCAAACTAGCCTTTGGATTCTTGTTGGCATGCTTGACCGTTTCAGGATTTCCCATTTCGCCCACCTTCATTGGAGAAGACTTAATTTTCAGTCACATCCATGAAGACCAGTTGCTTCTGGCGATGCTCACCGCGGGCAGCTTGATCATTGATGGATTGGCTATTATCCGCATTTATGCGCGCATTTTCATGGGACCAGATCCCAAAACCCACAGTTACCGATCTTCTTAGTTGTGCCTGATACTAAGCTTCTGCTGATGCGCTCTTCCGGCTTGATCTTTCACTTGAAGGATATACATTCCGGAAGGGACATTGGCGGTTGAAAATGTTGATGAATAGCTTAATTCTACCACAATTAAACGCCCCGAAAGATCCGTTAAACGAATTTCAGTTGGGATGAAATTTAAGCCACTTAGCTGAACAAAATCGCTAGCAGGATTTGGGAAGATTGTGAAGTTAGATTTTGATGAAGATCCAATTCCAACGCTATTTTCAGGATTTAAATTCACAGTAAAAGTTTCGCTGAAGAAGCAAGTATCGGCTGAAGAAGGGATCAAATTGGTCACATCTATCTGAAATTCTAGGATGGTATTTTCAGGAATTGCAGTAGTGCTGTTGAAATAGAATTCTGCAAACGCACTTTCGCCAGAGTTCCAAGCTGAAGCAAAAACGTTAAAGCCATCTTGCGCGGTGCCGAAAGTTAAACCCTCAGGAAGCGCTGAAACAGGCGTTAATCTTGCCTGTGGATAGGCGAATCCCAAACCTGAATTGTTGGTGAGTTGCACACGAAGTACCGAATCACCGAACGACAATACAGATCCTAAAAACTGAGTTGAATCTGCATCAATTGCCAATGGAAGCAATGAACATGGCACATTTTCGATTGCTGCAAATCCAATGAAAACAACTGTATTGTTGCCAGAATTTGGCACTGCGAGGGTATCAGAAAGTTGGTTGTAATAGATATCGGCAGGAGAACTCATTCCTGTTTGAACGTTCACTGGTGCATTGGCAAAATCGCGGTCGAATTTCACGATCTTCTGACCAGTCCAAGCTGAGATGTACCAAGTGTCGAGACCGTTCCAAGCCAAACCGTCGCAATTGCCGAGCGTTGTGGTGGTAATGGTAGAAACCGTTGAATCGGCAAAAGAAAATTCCTTGATTGGTGCATTTGCGCCCCAGTTCACGAAAACGAGACGGTTATTGGCTAAGTCGTAAACGATGCCGTTCGGACTCTGCACTAGGTTCTGCGCCATCAAGTTGAAGGCATTTGCTGCAGGACGAATACGGAAAAGTTTTTTGTCCCCAAAGTCGGTAGCGAAAAGGCTGCTTATTCCATCGCTGGTAATGCCATTGAGGAATCCTGCGCCGAGGTTGATGCTGAATACTTGGTTTCCTGTGGTAAGATCAAAACCTTTAATGGTT
>CANHIS010000173.1 GCA_947460255.1 Bacteroidota bacterium | reverse complement strand
TACACCTTGCCGTCAAACTGGAGTCTGTTTTGATCTAGCCCCCACCGGGGCCGTGTGGTAAGACGATTGCCGACGGCGGCACGGGCGCGAGTACGTTTTGATCTAGCCCCCACCGGGGCCGTGTGGTAAGTTGACGCGCCGCCCGTCTCCGAGTAAACCGGCGTTTTGATCTAGCCCCCACCGGGGCCGTGTGGTAAGAGGCGACCCGCAATCTCCTTGTAATGAGGGGATTGCGGGTCACCAGATTTCGATGAAATTTGGGAACGGGGAGGGGTGGGTTGCGGAAGCGAGGAGGGAAGCGAGGACGATTTGGGCGTCCCACGTGGATCGTTCCATGGGGAGGAGGCGGATATCTCCGGGAATTTCTGCGGCGACGCGCTGCATGTAGCGGACGATGCGGTCGCACTCGTGGGGTTCGCCTTCGAAGACGTAGAGGGAGTACTGGACGCGGGTGCCGCCGAGGCGGCCGAATTCGGTGCGGAGGAGGTTTTGGTGCTTCGTGTCGGGCACATCATAGGCAAGCATCACGAGCATGGAGGGCGAAGGGCTGGAAGGATTTTTTCGGGTTGGTGATGGCTGCGGCGAAGGATTCGACGACGAGACGGATGATGGAGCGGAGGCGGAAGCGCTGACCGCGGTAGGACCATGGTTCTTCGAGCATGGCGGCGAAACGAGCGGCCATGGCGGATTTCTCGTGGATCTGGTCGAGGTGTTTGATGATGGTTAGTTCGACGCAGCAGCGGAAGGGTTCGATGAGATCGCAGGCGAGGGAAGGTCGGTTTCTGCGGAGCCTGTGGATGATGCCGATGGTGGGATCGAGGCCTGAGGCGAGGCATTGCCATTCGATGGCGTGGTAGAGGAAGCCGTAGCCGTAATTGAGGGCGACGTTGAGCGGGTGGGAGGCCTTTCGTTTTTCCCGGGCGAAGAGGTCGGCGGAAGCGGCGGCGAAGTATTTGGCCCAGAAGAAGCGGGCGTACTTGGATTCGAGCCGGAGAATGGCGGCGAACGAGTTTTGTTTGAGCTTGGGCAGAGGAGAGATGGACGGGTCGAAGATGCGGAGCATGAGGTGCTGATTGGAGACCTTGGTGAAGAGGAGGTCGCTGGCGAGTTGCGTGGCGTGCCGTTCGTGGATGCGGCAAAGAGCGCTGAGGGCGTTCGGGTTCACGTAGCGTCCGCGGGGGGCGAGGGAGAAGGTGGCCCATTTGCCGGTGCGTTTGTCCCAGCGTGCCATGATGACGGGGCACTGGGAGGCAAGAGATTCCAAGGCGCTTTGCGACCACCGGGCGGTTGTCGCAAAGCACTGCACGCTTCCGAGCACGGCGACGGCGATCTTACGAGAGCCCGAGATCAGCTTGCCCTGGGTCAGATGGAGGTCGGCGTTTTCCCCGACGAGGATCAGGTGGTGAATCATTCCCTTGAGTCTTCGGAGGGTTCAAACCGAGAAGGGTTGCCTTTTCGGGGGCGGCGGGAAGGCCGGCGATGAATGCAACCAGCGCCGGTGAACTGGGCTCATAGGCAAGGATGTTCCTTTTCAAATGACCCAGAGGGGTGGCGCTTTGGTCTTTGAATTGAATGGACTTCAATTCGACCGCACCGCTGGCCTTTATGGCTGAAACCCCGTACCAGCCTGCCCAGACAGGGGAAGCGCTCTGGGTGATGGTGCCTGTCGCGTCGAGGCCGAGACGGAACGTGTCACGGCGGGCGATGCTGCCGACTTTGACCGAGAAGGGGAAAAGTGGAGAACAGATGATCTCCCGCAGGGACTTCCATTGAGCGGGTGGGGCGTCTGGTTTCGGCTGGAGGAAGGCGGGGGCCTTGACGGACTTGTCGCGCCACCATTTGAGGCCCATGCGTTTGAGGTGTTTGAGGGCGGAGGCGGTTGGAATGAGACGGGTCTGATACTGCCACTCCTTCTTTTTCGGATGGAAGCCGAGCCAGAGTTCGATGCGGTCGTATTTGTCTGTGAGGCTGCGGAGGTGGTGGACGCGTTGGTCTTCGCCGGGTTCGCCGGTCCAGCCGATTCCCGAGCCGATACTGCCCTTGCTGTCGAATTTCCAGACGGTCCTGATGGGGGTGCCGTCGCGGAGGAGGAGGGGCGGGGCGGCGCGCTGGATTTCGGCGGCTTCCTGTTTGTTGGCGGGAGTGGCTTTGCTGAGCCAATCCTTGACCTGGGATACCGATGGGAGGTTCCGTTCCCAAAGGGCGGCGGCTTCGGGGTCGGACGGCGTCATCTTGCGGAGGTCGGCAAGGAGTGCGTCGGCGTCCTGATAATCCTTGGCTTTCAGGGGCGTGCGCTGGGCGACGGTGGCGCGGTCCGGGCGGACTTGACGCCAGAAGGTGCTATCGCCGAGGGAGCGCCATTTATTGGGAGAGGAGAGCTTGAGGATGGGGCAGGTTTGGTAGTCGAGGTTTTCGGGTCTCCAGTGGGCGATGCGTTCATGGGGGAGGAGACCGGGGAGGGCGCGAGTGACTGGGCGCCATGCGGTGCGGGTTTCGCCGGAGTTTGGGATGGGCAGGGTGAAATGCTCCATTTCCGAGTAGAAGATACCGCCGCAGGTGATGCTGTTGAGGCCTGTGCCGGGAGGGATGTGACTGATGACGGCGGCATCGACGAGGTGGTGGACGTTGTCGTCGCGGAGTTTGGTGGAGCCATTGCTGAGCGGTGGCAGCCATGTGCGGCGGGCCTGGGCGGTGTGCCAGCCGGTTGGGGTTCCGATGCGTCGTGTGGATTCGTCGGCATCATCGAAGACGCCCATCCACATCTGGACGGCGGCTTTGAGCTGGCGTGCGAGCTGACTGACGCGCGTGGTGTTGGCGAAATCAGGAAACGACGGCTGGGGCGGATCGCTGGGGTTTCTGGGGGCATCCCATGCGAAGAGTTCGCGTTTACGGGCGCTCCATTTCATGGCCCGTGTGAATGCCATCATGTGATCCCATGAGAGGCCGGGGTCGTGGGAATAGGCGAAGGGGACCCGGTTTCCCTTGGCGGCGTTGACCTTCCGTGTGGTCAGGACGAGGTTGTCATCGACGGAGAGACCACCGCGGCTTTGTGGGTAGAGGTGTTCGATTTCGAGACCTTCGCCGCCATGGCCAGATCCGAGGGGGTCGCCGAGTTCCTGGCCTGTGAAGGGGCAGATGCCGCCCTGCTGCCGGTGGAGCGCGATCCTGCGTCGGCGCGAAGCGACGCCGGAGTCCGCCTTGCTGGCTTCTGCGAAAGCGGCCTCCCGGTCGGCGCGCCGTTTCGACTGTTCCTTGAGGATGTCCTTTTTCTGTTCGCTGTTCCGTGGAGGATCGCCGACGACCTCGATGACGCAGTAATCGGGAGCGGTGCAGCTTTCGGGCAGGCGGTCACTGCATTCTCTGAAGATCCGGCCGAGCAGACCGCTGCATTGCAATCCGGAGATCCGGCTCGCGGCAGGCGCGGCTTTTCTGGCGGCCCGGTAGGCCTTGTCGAGGGCTGCGTATGGCCCGGTGAGCTTTTCGACTTGAGGGAAGCAGCCGAAATCGAATCGCGGGCGGCGCTTCCAGAGGTAGTATTCGCATTCGGTGAGGCGACGGTGGATTGCCTCCGGATGGAAATCCGGCGTGGGGGCTCCTTGCCGAAGTCCGGTAGCGAGGGCGAATAATTCCTCTGCACTGGCGAGGCAGAGGGAACTGGTGCCGCGCATGCCGGCGGCGGAGGGGCAGACGAGGTCCCAGAGTTGGCTGAAGTAGGAGTAATTCGGGTCAGTTTCCTTGGTGGCGCTGGCGAGCTTGGCTTTTTCGATTCCCGTGACGGTGCGGGCGTCGGCGAGGAGCAGTTCCCGGACCTCGGCTCTGGTGAGGGCGTTGCCGGTCTTTTCCTTGGCTGTGCGGACGGCGTGATCGGCTTGTGCCCGTTCGAGAAGATCCGCGATGGCGTTAGCTGAGGGGCGATGGGGAAGACCAGCGCCGCGCTTTCTGGCGGTGCCGGATGTCTTTTCCTTAACGGCAGGTGCTTCGATGATGAGGCGACGGGTGGCGAGGAATTCGAGGATGAGCCAGCGCCGGACGGGCCAATCGGAAAGCGGGGCGCATTTTCCATCGAGACCGGAAACGTTGAGCCCGAGCGGTTCCCGATAGGGACAATCCCGGGTCTTCTTCTTCCAGTGGTGTTCCATTTCTGCCCGGGTCTTGCGGTTGTAGTGGAAGATGGCGCGTTCCTTCTCTTCCTTTGACTTCGGGCGGAGGAAGAGTGCCGAGAGGAAGCCTTCGCGGTCGGGGAGATAGGCGGCGTGCCTTTCATGGGCCAGAATCTGCCGGATGTGTGCCTCCACGGCGGAGCGAGGAAAATTCCATGTGCGTGCTCTCGCTCTGAGATTGGTGTGTTTGTCGCTTTTCGCGTGATCGGCTAGGACTCTGGCGATGCTGTGTTCGCGACTGAAGTCCAACCGCTGAGAGATCAATTGTTCCCATGAAGCGAGGAGGTCAGCCTGTTTGCGTTCCCGCTCCTCGTCGCTCCCGGAGTGCATGCCCTTCCACTCGAGTTCCGGGCCGATTTCCCGAAGATGGTTGGCGGCGGCTTCGTCGATGGTGGCTGTGGCTAGCCATTTCGCGGCCTCGTCCATGGAGTTTTTCTCGCCCCACAGATAGTCACCTTCGGTAGCATCGCCTCCGAGTGAATAGTCGTAGCCGCGGTGAGTGACGGCGTGCCTGATGCAGATGGCGAGCGCGAGGGGGCTGCCGAGGCCTTGATTCAGGGCTCTGTGTCTGAGGATGAAAGGGTCGCTTCGTCCGTCATTGCCCATTTGCTTGTCGTCAGGCCATGGGAGCCCGTGTTTCTTCATGAGTTCTTTCAGGCGCCGGGTGCGGAGTTTGCGGTTTTTCCGGCAGTGGCGCGCGGCGCGCATCTGCCGTCGGTTTTTGAGCGGTTCCGCTTCAGGCAGCTCCATCTGGACGGATTTGGCCCAGATTTCTTCGGGACCACGGCGGAGATAGAGCCCGATGCCTTCGATGCCGATATCGATTCCGAGAACGACGGCACTGTTATAAAACTCATGGGACGACCAAGTGGCAGCGCTCTTCTTGAGGAGTTCCGGCGGCACAGAAAATGGTACAGTCATGACTTGACAGTGCAGTTTCTTGAGGGTATGTCAATAACGGATCAAAACCAGTCCGCTGCGCGAGTGATGGCAAGAACACGTTTGAGCGCAGGTTACGGGCGACTTCCACACGTGCGGGCCCGGCAGAAATGCCGGGTCTACGCATTTTTGGGGAGGACGGGGCGGATGAAATGGAGGGGGCGGAAGGATTTGGTGGGCCTAGTGACTGTGCTTGTGGGGGGCGAGGTTGGGGTGGCGCGATGGGGCTTGTTCGGGGCTGGCAGGATGACGATAGCGAGCCGGATGCGGTGTCCGTGTTTCGGGCCGAGTCAGGAGATGATGCTCTGGCAGTCGCGGATGCATTTGAGTCGGTCCGGGAGGGGCGGGTTCGCCGACGACCTGGCCATTGGTGGGTTTGCGATTGCGGTTTTCGAGGCAATCAACGAACATTGGTGATGGATTCGTCAGAGTCATCACAACAGAAGGCTAGC
>CANHIS010000172.1 GCA_947460255.1 Bacteroidota bacterium | reverse complement strand
ACAAATGTTGGAACTCCTCCAAGATTAATCCTCCAATCCGAATAAGAACCGCTTCCAGTATGGGAGCCAATATCAGCTGTTAAACTTCCTGTTGAACTGTTATAATCCAGAACAGTTCCATGCATGTGCCGAGAAGCATTATGATCGTATACAATTGTTATGTCCTGAGTTGGAATATAAGATAGATTAGCAGAGACTGCAAAGACTTTTGTTCCCTTATTAATTGAATTTGTGGAAATACTTGTAGTAAAATAACGATCTCCAATAATATCCCAAGTAGCTGAGTTTGATCTAACAAGAGTATTAACATTTTCATCCCCACTTCCTCCTCCCCCTCCAGTAATTCCTGTTAATTCTGAACCATCTCCATAAATCTTTCCCAATACACTTAGATTATTAACATAGGTAAATCCAGAAAGATGGGAAGAAATATTTGAACCTAATATAAATGATTCTTGATGGCTTAATGTATTATTAACACCTCCTAGAATTGCTCCATAATCTCCGTTGATGGTTATTATATTGTTCAGACCACTCCCAATAATTGCATAGTCTCCAGCAATATCGTTATTTTCACCATTTACTACTGTTGAGCCACCACCTGAAACATCATTATTAAAGCCGTTTAAAACGCTTCCAAACACACTCGAAGCAGTATTAGAACCATACTGCGGAATTATTGAAGATAAGCTTTGGTTAAGAACAAAAGGAGCCTGCGAAGAATTTAAAAAAGTAGCAATAACATCTTCGGAAGTTTTTGCAAAAAGCTTTCCATCTGTCGTATTGATTCCGAGCTCTCTATAGTCAAGCGAAGAGAGAGCAGGAATTCTGTTAGGAACAGAACTTCCTTTGAGGAGAATTTTAGAAGCAGACAAAGCAGACATTGCCCTTTAATTATTCTAAGAAAAGAAAATTTCAGGGAGTGTTTTGATTTTTTCTGCTGTTAACTTCTCGTTTTAGCCTTTTGATGAAAGGTTCTTCGAAGTTTTCAGAAATTGGCTGAATAACTTCTTCAAGAGATGGTTTCAGAGACTCCTGAGATTTCGAGAAAATGTTTTTGATTTGCTTCCAGAGACTGTTCATCGAATTAATTATTCAAAACGTTCCTGGATCTGTTGTAGAAAGAGACGGAGAATTAGTTCCAAAGAAAAGAGCGTTGCTGGCTTCATTGAAGGCTAGTTCGCCATGAGCTAAAAAAGCAGGAGGTCCGGGATCGCCACTAACTCTTCTTTTGATGAGAATTGTGCAAGATCTTCTTTCTTGTTCCATCTAATTACTTAAGTTTTGACTCTGAAGAGACATCATATGTTCGTCTTCAAACATACTTTTGTAAGGTTCATCACAATCTTCTGAGATAGTCCAACCAAGTTCGTTGAGAGCTTCTTCTAATGCAAGTTCGTAAGAAAGCGAGTTTAAAACAATCTTTTTATTTGGATCTTCTTTTGATGTTATGGTAAATATTCTTCTTGGCATATAATTTAATATTTATTTTCCGTATTCGTAATTAAAATAAATAATGTCTTCTTTGTATCTTTTAGCAATACTGTCTATAGTTTTATCATCATAATAATTTGTATACAGTGAATGTTCCGTACAATGTAAACGAGGCAAAGTGGTATTTGTAATACCAATATTTTCACAAATTATATCAAAATCGTTTTGAAAATTTTCGATTTTTCCTATAAAATCTATACACGATTTGCCATCTTTATAAAAAAAAGTATGTTGGGAATCAAAAAATGGGTGACTTGGAGCTTCAATTAAAGCCGAAACAAAAGTTTTAAAATCATAAGTGTCTTCGAGCTTTAATAAGCTTCGCAAATCTTTTCGGTTTGGTCTTTGAGAAAAAAAGAAAAGAGATACCGCTTTATCCCATGGATTTCTTACGAATGAAAATTTAAAATAACTATTAAAAATTTTTTCTCCTACAGATTGAATTATATGATTAAATTTCAAATGACAGAGATTATCCATTTGATAAGGGTTAGGTCCGCCGAATAATTCGTTTTTTAATATCTCCTCCCAAGACGAGAAAAGAGTGTGTTCCACACTAGTCCCTCCGGTTTTGGGGATATGTATAAAAATAAATTTTCGTTCATGATCTATCATAATAAAGCTTTAATTTTAGAATCCATATATGATTTCTAGCCAGTTATTTATTTAAAAACATTTTTTCGATAGCTTGATTGAAATCTCTTAGATCAACAAATGTTTCACTCAAAGTCGATTGCGGTTCATACAGAATAATATGATAATCTATTGGTAAACCTCTGAATACCTTTTCATAACCATGAAATTCTGCTTGCACCTGAGAAGAGTATCCGTTAGGACCAGGATAAAATTCTAGTAATTTAATGCGAGTATCATTATCAAAATCGCACCACATAATGTTAGTTAACCCAGTACCATGAGGTCCAATAATTGTGTGCGCTGATCGAAATATGGATATTTGCTCTTCAACTGACAATGTTTTTCCATTTTTGTCTTTACCAGAAAAAATAATTAATTCTCCATCTATTTTGTTATCTATCAAGAATTGCTTTAAATTATTAATAATGAGTTGTTCGTTTTCTAAATTTAACACCCGACATTTGGTAGTATTATTTCTTGTGTAAAAAACAATGTTATTTTTTTTAACTGGCTTGGGTAATGAAATTGAAATCCATTCCAAAAGATATGTCATTAAATTTTTTGCCATGATACAAGGATAACGATCTGGTGTAGGAACAATTAAATACCCATCAACTGATATAACTTCACCCAGATCTATCCATTCCACTCTATTATAGAATTCTTCATCAAGGACTTTCAGTATATTTTTAAAAATAGGATCGTTGAGCATTAAGAATTTAAACGAATCGTTTATATTTGCTTTTAAATATGCAAGCAATGGAAGATTATCATGAAGGATGTGACCGTAAGCGCCCGCCCACCAAGAATGAAAACCAACGTAATTACCTTTAAGCTTTCTTGTTTTTGGGTTTTTCTTAAGATTCTCGTTATTATATTTTTGCCATAAAACTTCATAATAATACCAACAATTTTTTTTATCTTTTTCTTCGATTTCAAATGGGTCTGACCATCCGGAGCCTTTAATTACCTCATATTCATCCCATGCACTTTGATTACATGAGCAAGAATCTGACCATATTGCGTAGTTTCCATTCTTTAAGCAGTGTATCGTAGGAAGTTTTCTATCTACCCCCACAGTTACGGAATTTTCACAATAATGCTCGAATTTTTTTTGCATTATCGAGCCCGAGTGATGATGGACGGTAGGGATTTGATAATTTTTTTTTAAATTTTTCATTACAAGGAATTTTATTTTAAAGTTTATTTAATGCAGGATAACACACCCTTCAACTCTGCTATGTTTATAGTGGACTCTTCTTTTTGCAAAACTTTAATAGATTCAGGTGCTTTCAATATCGATGCATTATGAGGTAATTGATATAAAATTTTATGATATTCTGCAAACTTTAAAATAGCTCCATCAAAAAGATCATTAAAACTCCACCGAATATGCGGGCAAAATTCTATAATCGCTGGAGCCTTAAGCGGGTCAAGAAATATTAAATTTGACATAACGCCACCATGAGCACCAACAACCAATTTTGCATTACTGAAAAGTTCGTATTGTTTTGAAATAGAAGTAGTAGTTCCATCAGGCTCTTGCCCAGTTAATAAATAAAATTCAAGGTTTTTTTCAAGAGCGTATTGATTAAGAACTTCGATAATTTGAGTTTCATTTTCTTGAGTTATTTTTCTACCGTGACGCGCCTCAGGAGAATGCCTTGAACAATACAACAAAATTTCTTTGTCTTTTTTTGGAACCGGCTTTGCAGACAAAGCTGATTTTAAAGCTAATATGTTTTTTACTTTATTGCCATAAGATTGTGGTGAGTGATTAACGACTCTCAACTCTTCAAAATTTAGCAAAAATTCTTCAGTTCTCTCAACAAACTTAATTTTGTTTGACAATTTTAAGTTAAAAAGTTGAATTATTTCATTTATTAACGGAGATGCCATGGTTAAAACACAGCCGTAACCTGGAAATGTTTCATGAACAGCATATAATTCTGATAAAACTTCGGTATATATATGACCATACGCAGTAGAGTGGTTTAAATTCAAAATTAATATTTTATCTAACGATATGTTTGTTAGGGTTTTAGGTGTGATACCTCCCCAATTTGCTTTTATACTTACATCGATAATATTATGATACGAATCACCGCGTATATGTACAATGTCTGTTATACGTATTGCTTGGTCAGCATGTTCTCGCCTTAATATAAAATCGTTCGGACTCTGTTCCATATTTTTTTATTGTTTAAATATCTTTATATATAAACCATGAGCACCAAGGTTCATCATCTTTTGTTATAAAATCTGGATCTTTTTTAAAAAAATCTTTTACAGCAGATTTTACACCGAATTCTCCAACAAACGGAATATTAGCATCTAAATAATCGTGACCACAAATTAGTCCTCCAGATTTAACTTTTGGAAACCATGTCTCTATGTCAGAATAACACCCAGAATAAGAATGGTCCGCATCTATGTAAACAAGATCTAAGCTTTCGTCTGCGAAAAGCTCTGAAGCATTAGCGGAGAAATCTCTAATTATCTTTGCTCTTTCTGAAAAACCAGAAACATTTCTTACTGCTTCATTATAAATAATTTCAAATTCTTCATCTTTTACGTTAGCTACGTCTATATAACCGTCTATATATCTCCACGGATCACACATATAAAGAGTTCCATTCCATTTAGATAAAATAATTCTAGAAAAGTGTCCTCTATTTACACCAATTTCAATCGCTGAAGTATAGTTAAGTGAAGACATTAATAATCCAATATCGTTCCTTTTAGAGATTGATCTAATATTGCTTGAATCAGGTATTAATGTCTTGTTTTCTTCTAAGAAAGCTTTCATCTTATCAAGTTTTGGATTCATTGTGTTTGTCAATGAATTAAAGTGGTATATTGTTTTTTCTTTATCAAATTTCTTACCTGTTGCAAAAAGAAGCGATTTACTGGTTAAATCAAGAACTCTATTATCGATATTAAAATCTAATTCTTTGCATATAGCATAATTAAAGCTACACTGCTCAAGTTTTCCATTAGATAGAGCATCTGAAGCTATTTCATTTTCATATAACTTCCTTATTTTTTCTAAGAAATTTATATCCTTATAAGCAAAGGTGACAGAGTTTATTCCGGTAAGATTGCTCATTTTTACAAACTCTTCTTGGGTAGACTTTTTATAAAAGAACCACTCTTGAGTCATTGGAAACCAAAATTCTCTTACTATAGTAAAATCGCAATTACTATCAAATAAATCCGACGACTTTCCATAATATAAAATATCGCTATCTAGATAAACGTAATAACCGTATCCGTGCGGTATCTTGTCGGAGAATTTTAAGAAGCCAACCCATCTGTTACCATTTTCATTATTATCTTCTATTATTTTAATTCTTTTATCTATTTCTTTATACGGACGATTATTAGCTATAATATATAGTTCTACATTTTCATCATTTTCCTTCAGGAAGGGGGAAAACAGCATTTCTATACATTCTATAGAACCTGGTTTAAAGTCTGATACTGTATATATAAAAACTTTATT
>CANHIS010000171.1 GCA_947460255.1 Bacteroidota bacterium | reverse complement strand
TAACTTGTGGAGGGGGCCTCGAAAAAACAACTATGAAAACCCTGAGCCCAGCCAGCAAACTGCAAAGGCGCCCATGCTGAGGGCATGGCCATGAAAGCTGCTCCTGACAGCCAGTCGCGGGTCCTCACGACGATGCGCTGCAGCAGGTGGCTGGAAGCTGAGCTCAGGCTGCCGCCACCCAGGTAGGCATACGTGCGAGTTGCCTTCGGGCCTGTGATGGTGCTGTCTGTGAGCAGGGTCGCCTCTCGGTCACTGTTGCACTGACGACTCCACCATGTCCACCCAGCGAAGTCCGTGCTCTCAGCCTTGTGCATCGCACTGACCATTTGCAAACCAGTCTCCCCATTGGAGCTCCGCACTGCCCAGGAGAGCGCCACCAGCGCCCGCACCATGGGCCCCCCGTCTGCCACAGGGCTGCTGCCCAGCAGGGCCAGGTCCGCATTGTCCAGGTAGAGGCAGGGGAGGGACAGCTGGAGGCCATGGGTGCCCCACTGTTTCACCACGATGCCATCGACCAGGAGGTGGCCCAGGGAGAAGCCATCTCCTGAGAGGGCGGGCCATGCAGCACTCACCTCTCCAGGAGCTGGGCGGAGGTCGTGGCGGTGTGGAGAGTTTCTTGCTTGGCCAATGCCTGTCTCCCGGGCCTCCTGCAAAGTGCGGCTGGCCAGTGCTGCCACTGACTTATCAGCCAGGGCTTCAGAGATGCTGTCAAACATGGGCGTCCTGACCTCCTCCGATGGAAAACTCTCCCAGCTCTTCTGGGCGGCGTGCAGGGCGCTGATCAGGGAATCTGGCAGGAAGTACTCTGCGATCCACCAGGGCAGGTTCGAGCGGTGGTCCCAGTACTTGTCTCGTGGCTGCAGAGTGTGGTGGGGGAGTCCTTGTCTCCAGACTACCCCCCGCAAGTTCTGATGGAGACGTTTGCCGGCGGCATGGGCGGGTGAGACTTTGACGGATTGTGGCCAGCGGGCTGTGCCGAAGGGCTCCGAGTCTAACCACACGGTGGTGGAGCGCCTGGCTCTGGTGACTGCCACGTAATGGCGCTGCTCGTTGCTCTGGTTGCCCTTGTACATGTCAGGCTCCTCGCAGGTTCGGCGGTGGAAAAGCACATGTGTGTGCTCGGAGGTCGGGCCCGTCAAGGTGTCCACGATCCGCACCTGGGTGTTGGCTGGCTGGGTGTGCTGCAGCAAGCCGAGCCTCCTGGCGGCCTGGATGAGTTCCTGGAAGTACCAACGGAGTGGGCCTGCCACACGGTTGAGGTAGCAGGCCACCAGAACTAGGATGGCCTGGTCGTCCCATGACTGACCTGGCCCCTTCTTCTGGAAATCACTCTCGAGCTGCAGCAGCTGCTGAAGTGCCATGGCGCCCATTGCTCGGAAGAGATTCTCCTCCCAGGCTACCGGTGCCTTTGGCGAATAGCCCCTGGCGGGCCACCAGTGGCAGTGGTACCAAACATGCAGGAGCGTCGTGGGTGGGGCAGCCTCGGCTGCATGAAAATCTGAGAGGAAGTGGGGGAAGAGGGCCCGTAGGTAGTCACAAATGATTGGCCCGCAGCGCTTGCAGCGAGAAAGACTCAGTTGAAGGATGCCACTGTCTTGCTGCAGCAGGCTGCAAAAGTCAACATGCCTGGGGTTCTTCTGGGATGGTGCCTTGTGAGCTGTCGGAGTGGCAGGGCTGGGCCTAGAGCCCTGATGACATGCTGCTGGGCTTGCTGGTTCTGTGCCGCCCTGATCGCTGTCGTCACTCTCCGGCTCGGTGGGCTCCAGCTGCCAGCCCTCGTGGTCCTTGGGCTCCCACTGGCCACTCCATGGCTGGATTTCCCACCCTCCTCTGGTGGGTGGGAACACCTGATTCCCATCCATCAGCACGACTGTGGATGGCAGGTGTGCCAGCAAGGACACCCCGCACACGGCATCAGCCCTCTGACCCTCGTCAATGACTCCCAGGACGGTGTCGCACCTGGACCTCATGACCTTGCCCATGATACCATGGTGGTAGCCTGCGTACACCTTGGCCGCGGCGTCTGCCGTGAGGACCACGATCTTCAAGGGCTTCACATGGCGCTCGAGCAGTGCATCAAAGGTCCTGACGATGAGTTCGACCTCATCGGACATGTACTTGGCAGCTGTCGCTTTGACTGTCGCCAAGCTCCTCCAGAAAGCGGGGCTGCGGGGCTGCTCTGCCTGGCATGCTGCCATTGCTTCCTCCAGGTCATGCTGGACCTCAGCCAGGCGCATGCGGGCTGGGGCTTGGTCCTGGAAGACCCGTGCCAGGAGGACTTCCTCGGCATCACCCTGACTGCTGCCGGTGTCTGCTGGCCGGCCCAGCCAGTGGATCTGCTCCTCCCGTGCCAAACCCTGGCGCTTGAAGTCGCTCAGCACCTCCTCCCTGAGGGCTCGAGTGGGCACAACCCACAGGGCTATCTGTGGGCGCTCGCTGGTGCTAGGGGCCTGGAGGAATGCTCGGATCAGGAGGTGGCCGACCACGGACTTGCCGACTCCCGCATAGGAGTGGATGCACACTAGGGGCGTGGTTGCCATGTTGATGGCATGCACGACAGCCAGCTGCTGGGAATCCAGTGGCGCTCCACTGACCTGCAAGTGCTCCTGCAGCAGTGCTGGGGTGAGGCGGCCCTGCAGAAAGTGGTGGGCGACCTGCAACCCGGGTGGAGGGCTGACAGGCGTAGGACGCCCCGAGCAGCAAATGAGGGTAAGTAGTGCTGCAGCCCCCCCTGGCTGCTGGTTCCAGGCCCGCCGCAGGGCCTGGTGGTAGAAAAGCACGTTGCCAATCCAAGGAAGCAGCACCAGAATCACGTCGCCCACAATGGAACTTGGGGCGCTGAAGGTCATGCGCCAGCGACCCCCAGCTGACCGGGGCGCTGCAGCCAGCAGGACCAGTGCCCCCTGGCTCCAGTACGGGTCAACTGTGGGCAGATCATGGCTTGAGGAGGCAGGGCTGGCACGCCTGGCAATGGTAGAGTGCAGCTTGGCCAGCTCGCGAGTCTGAATTATGAAGGCAGCCTTGTGTTTATCTGAGTGGTGCCATTCTGCTGTCCCCGAACTGTGGCTTCCTGGCCCTGCCCCCTGGGCGGAGGGCAGGTCTGTGGCCACTCGAAACAAGTCCGGGCAGTCGGGAGAGATGATGCCCCTGAAAATGTCGTCCCTGCGGATCTCCGCAGTTCGGAGAGCAGAGAGCAGGTCCATCTTAGAGTGATGCCGGAAGGCCCGCAATGCGGAGTCTATGGTCAACACCGTCGACCGTGTAACCCTGTACAGGCCAGCTGGGCAGCCCTGCGCCAGGAACTCTGCAAACTTGGGTTCCGCGCATGTGCAGCCCAAAGTCTCCAGTGCGCCAGCGTTGGATGGTCTGTGGGTCACCCGCAGACTGGCAGGGTTCCACTGAGTGGACCTCAGCCCTCCCAGGAGCGATGTTGCTTGAGCGGGCAAGGTGCACATGTAGGCCAGGTGGACAGCCTGTCGGGTCCAGGCTGTGGGAGATTGCCCGCGGGTTGTGCATGCCCTCTCAGCCTGCTGAACTGCAATCCGCAGCACGACCGACACCCGGTGTGCATCTGCGGGTCTCCGGAAGAGGCGGGGAAGCTGGGTGGGGCAAGGTCGCTGCCCATCGGCTGGTGAGGCTGCGGCAAACGGGAGGAGCTGGATGCCAGGCAGCAGCACTGCAGCTCCACCGGAGGGAGGCGGGCCAGGACTGTCCGTGGAGGCACCGCCCATCAGCTCCAGAATCATCCCAGTGCCAGCCGGCAGTTGGACTGGTCGCAGGGTCAACTTGGTTAGGTTCCCACTCCGTCGGGTCAGCCATGCTGCCACGTCTGGGCGCACTGCGTCCCTGGGCTTTGCCAAAGCATCTTGGCCGGGCTTCTCTGAGCGGGCGGTGACGAACTCCTGGTACTGATCCCCCTCCAGCGCAGCTGCGGCCTGGGGTGCGTGCTGTCGAATCCAACAGGCTGCGACTGTGGTGGCTGGGGTCCCCTCTGGCCACTCACTCCATGGCTTGACTGCAGCCAGGATGAGCAGCCCGGGCTCCCGCTGCCCAGCTGGGCTGCTGGGGTTGGCATGGCCAGGGGCGGGCAGAGCAGCCATGGCTCACAGGGCATCCCAGTAAGTGGCAGGGCCGGGCCCAGAGCCGGTGAACCAGCGGTGCCTGGCAAAGGCGGCGGGCCAAACATGCAGTGACAGATACGTGGGCCAGGCCAGGAGCCGGATGAAGGATGATGCTTGGGCAGACAGGTGAGACAAAACTCCAGCTGACCAGAGGAGTGTGGGTCTGACATATTCGTGCTGCTGTGCCACTATCTGAGGCATGTGCCTTCAGCTGCAATGTCGGGACGTCATACCTGGATGTCTGGACTGTGAAGCCTGAACCCGGATTGGCTGCCCAAAGTTCTATGAAAGGCCTGACTGGCACCAGCCATGCATGTTGGCTCAGGATGGTGGCCTGGTCTGTGAGGGGGCTTCTGTCTGGCAATCATTCCTGAGAGTTGCTGGGCGTTGGAGGAGCAATGGCCGAGATCTGCAGCGTGTGCCCCAATTCAGCTGCAAGGTCTCCAATGATCTGTAAGTGGGTTCTCCTCCTAGGTTGATGAGGCACAGGTGCATGGTGATGCATCTCCTCAACCACCGTGGCTGGTGCCCTCTGCCCCGAAACATTTCTGCCCGTGATTAGGGCTCGTGTTGGCACTGGGGCCTGCCCTTTAGTGCCGTGATGGCCGCCAACAACTGTTGCCTCCCAACCTTGCAGCTGAGATGTTTCTTTGGAGAGGCAGGGCCGGGCCCAATGCCATGATGCCTACATACCGCGTGGAGCTGCTAGGAAGCTGACTGTGCCAGGATGCGCTGCGCTGGCCCTGAAGCGTCTGGTGATATGATGGCGAATTGCCCCTCACCCTCCTACAGCTACTGTAGGATGCTGCTGGCTGCCGCATCATGCATGAGGCCCTGTCGTGTCTTGACTATGAGAGCTGAGGGCCTCCCCTTGGAAACTAGCCATTCTCTGGCAGGGCAGCGCCCTACACTGTGCAAACTCTACCATCTGGGCGTCACCCGGCCAAAGGCAGCAGCTCAGCGCCTGCCATGTCGTGCTGCCATGTCTTGCAGGGCGCAGCCCTGCTGGTTTGGATTGGCGAGGCGCCCACCAGCTGCGAAACGTTGTGGTGAGTCAGGTGGAGGAGTGCCAGGGGGGGAAGGCATCGGCTGCCAACTGGGGTAACTATGGGGGTGTGGCACCCCGGGGGCAGAGAGGTGTGGTGAGATGCTTTGGTTGCCCAAATTAAGGCCTGCCCGACACAGTGGGCAGCGATGTCCCCTCTCTGGGTAGGGGTGCTGGTAGTACAGCATGGCTACCCTGAGAGCTGCCAGTCAGTCCGCGCTTGCCTGGAAGCGAGGCGGTGTCAGAGGCGCGCCTGGCGGGCCCGGAGCCGATGCCAGCGGTCCAGCTTGAACTGGTGGCGGAGCTGCTCCAAGTCGTGAGAAGTCATATGCGCCTGGGCCGCCAGCTGTCCGTGCACCTGGTGGCAGTGCATGGGTGGATCTGCTGGCACGACTGCAGTTGGCGCCTCAGAAGCTGCAAGACTGTCACCAAGGTGGGGGGGGCGCCTGCTGCCACGAGACCCCGGAACGAGTCAGGCGACCAAACTCAGCCAAAGCATGGAGGTGCTGCAGCTTAGAGGCAGGAACAGCTGCCATGGCGAACAGCTCCTCTGCCCTCCTCCAGCGCACGCGCAGCCCGGCGTCTGGCCCGAGACCGTTCAGAAGCCGCGCCAGCACGGAATGTGCCATGGCAGGCATG